>JAFUKK010000207.1 GCA_017473665.1 Lachnospiraceae bacterium | reverse complement strand
TTCAGAAAATTATTGAGTAAGTAACAAATATTATTCGTCACCATTGCTTTTGTTTCATCGGTTACTTGGAACGGACTTGCATCCCAACACCAATCTCCGTCAAGAAATACGCTATTCGGTAAATCCTGTTTGAGCAGTTGGCACACAGTTGTTTTCCCAACTCCCATAGTGCCACCAATCAGATATAAAGTTTTCATCATTCACACCTACAAATTCAAAGTTGTCGCTCTATTTTGTTTCCAAGTCCAGCCGCTTCGCGCCTGCCTTGCTTCATAATCACTTTCCCATATCTTCTATACCATCTAATATCTTCTTATTAAACCGTTCTATTTCAGTTATATTCTTCATAAACGGAATGTGCACAAATACCATCTTTACATCTAATTCATTCTGTAAAATATACTGTAACCCATTCCAATATAATCGGTTACAAAAGGAAGTTCCTGCATTATGTGATATTGGGGCCACAATACCATTTTGCTCAAACAAAACTTTCAACTTCTCACAATCAAACCCAGTATCAATAGAAAAATCCCCATCCCGGGCTATTGTTTCAATATGTACCTTATCTTTAATATGGGGCCTCTGCCCAAAACAGATTACGTAATCATACTTACCTGTAGCCACAGCCTTTATCAATATTTCAGAATCCCTAACCTTATCGTTGGAAAGTAGCAACCGGTCACATTCTGCTCCTTTTAAAAGTTCTTCTGCGGATGTGCCCCGGAAAGCAGTCAGCAAAATGTTTCTTTTCAGCATATTAAGCGCCTCTCTGCTCTTCCAGTTCCTTGGCCGCCTTTATCTTCTTAATCCACTTGCCGCTACGCAATCTGATGACACACCAGAAGGCCTTTAATACCTGGTCAAACTTCAGTGCAAAATAAATCCAGAAGGCGGGCAGATGGAATACCAGACCTGCCAGAATACCCAAAGGGATGGAAGCCACCCAGAGGAAAATATTATCTGCCAGCATCAATATCTTAGTGTCTCCGCCACCACGCAGTACGCCCTTGGTCATAATGCTATTGGTAGCCTGGAACAGCACAATGACGCTGATGGAAAGCATCAGTTCCTTGGCAATGGCCTGGGTCTCCGGTGACAAATTATACGCAGTAATCATGGGACCGCTGATAAGCATAATGATACCTGCTGCCACCGCTCCAAACAAAATACCCAGTCCCAGAAACGCATATCCTTGGCGATGGGCCTTCTCCCGGTCTCCCTCACCCAGAGTATAACCGGTGACAATAGCACCGGCCTGGGAAAAGCCCTGTATCATAACAGAGCTCAGCTGTTGGGTGACAGTAGTTACCGCATTGGCCGCCACAAAATTCTCTCCAAGTCTACCAATAACCATAGCCACGGAATTGTTGCCCAGGGCCAGGATACCATCGCTGACCAGCACCGGAATACTGATTCGTATATATTCCTTCCAGAGATTGCCCACCGGTTTGAAAATGTCCTTGATACGGAATCCAATTTCTTTATCCTTAAAGAACAGATACCCGCAGATAATGCTAAATTCAAAGATTCTGGCTATCAATGTACCCACTGCCGCACCGGCTACTTCCATTCTGGGTGCTCCCAACTTACCAAAAATAAATATGTAGTTGGCACCGATATTTACAAAGAAAGCACCAATGGAGGTATACAAGGGAAGTCGCATCTGCCCTACATTTCGTAGCACAATGGTACAAGTGAGGGATAAGCCCAACAGGAAATAAGTCACCACGGAATAGTTCAAATACTCCATACCATATTGAATAATATTATCTTCCACGGTGTAAATCTTCATGATTTGTCCGGGCATCAGCAATGTGACCACACAAAACAAAGTAGCCATAGCCAGACACAGCCGTAACATAATAGACACTGTTTTCTTTAAGGAATCCTTGTCCTTCATACCATAATAACGGGCCACCAGTACGGACGCCCCCATACCGATTCCCATACAAAATATATGAAAAATACTAATAAACTGGTTAGCCAAGGATACCGCAGACAGCTGGGTCTCACCCACTGCACTGATCATAATATTGTCCATCATATTTACCCCTGAGGTAATCAGTCCCTGCAAAGCAATGGGTACTGCAATCCCTGCCACCGTAGTATAAAATTTCTTGTCCTTTATAAATAAACTCTGCACTTTACTTCTACTCCGTTTCTAATATTCATTTCTTATCTCTGCCGGCACCTTAAAATCTCCAAGCGCTGACATCTGCCCCTTTCCTATTTCATCATCTTCCTGACTGTTTTTCCCGAAATTCCTGTTTGAATGTCTCTTCAAATTTCAGATGTTCCTCGGCAGAACACGGAAGTTCCACCATCCGCTTTTGCCAGGAGGATAAATACATGGCATTGGAAAGTAACAGGCTTTTCAGTCCTTCCGTTCCTTCCACGAAAGGAGTCTTCTTCTCCAAAATACTATCCGCAAAATCCTGTAGCACTCCTTTATGCATGGTATCCTCTCCGGGACACGCTACTTCCTTCCAAGTCCCCTGCAGACTGGCAAAATAATTGGTAGCTGTCCTGCGGTACTCAGCCTCCTGAAACCCAAGCTCACATACTCTTAAGGAACCCTTCTCACAGACCAGCAAAGCATCCTCCAGGGATATTTCCAGGCGATTCATACCCGGTGCTTCTCCTGTGGTAGCATAAAAGGTCCCGGTGGCACCACCCGCAAACTCCAGATAAGCAGTGACCTCATCTTCCACCTCTATCTTATGATACTTGCCCTCCTTGCAGAACGCCTGCACCTGCACCGGCATACCGCATATCCACTGGAGCAAATCCAGATTGTGGGGACACTGGTTCAGTAGGATACCGCCTCCGTCCTTACTCCAGGTACCCCTCCAGTCCACACTGTCATAATACCCGTCAGGCCGGTACCAATCGGTAATGACCCAATTGACACGCTTTATTTTACCATATTTTTCACTTTCTACAATCTCTTTCATCTTTTGATAAATGGGATTCATCCGTTGATGAAACATCATGGAAAACACAAGACCACTTTCCCCTGCCACTTCATTCATATGGCGTGCCTGACTGCTAAATACCCCCGAAGGCTTATCACATAACACATGTAATCCTAAACCAAACGCCTCTATTACCTGCTCCTCATGACACATCTGGGGTGTCACAATCAGTACTGCATCAAGCGTCAGCACTCCCTCTTGCACCGCCTGATACAATTCTTTTGCGGACTCGTATCTAGGCACCTGTTTCTCTTGCAGCTCCTTTAATCTCTCCAGTCGCTCCGGCCGGATTCTGGTCACCGCAGCAATTTCCATCCCTGATACCTTGCCATCCAAAATCATCCGAGCATACTGACACCCCATATTTCCCATACCGATGATTCCCAGTTTAATCATACGAAAACTCCTCATCATTAACATTAGTCGTTTTTCCCTTTGCCCCATCCGTATACCCGGGCATTCTACAATATTACATTTTCCAGTAGCCACTTAGCC
>JAFUKK010000206.1 GCA_017473665.1 Lachnospiraceae bacterium | reverse complement strand
GATTATAGGATACCTGAACCAATTTCTCTAAAAGAGGCATTGTCGAATACCGGTTACGAGAGACTTGTACTGAAAAACGGACAAGTGAATATGCCTGAGGGGTATGTGCTGGACTTGGGAGCAGTGGGTAAGGGTTATACGCTGGATGTATTGGCCCAAACTTTGGCCGGGCGGCACTCTGTGACAGGAGCTACCATATCTCTGGGGGGAAGTGTATTGACCTATGGTAGCAAGCCGGACGGTCGCCCCTGGTACGTAGGGGTGGTGGATCCCCATGACAGTAAAGGGCAGCTTGGAGTATTGAGCCTGACAGGGCAGTGGTGCGTATCTACCTCCGGGGATTATCAGCGGTTTGTGGAAGTGGGCGGAAAGAGTTATCATCATATCTTGGACCCGGCCACGGGATATCCCGGTGAAAGTGACGTGAAAAGTGTTACAATTCTTTGTAAAAGCGGGCTTTTAAGCGATGCCCTGTCCACAGCGTGTTTTCTCTTGGGCAGCAAGGAGGGAATGAAACTGGCAAAGCAGTATGAGGCAGAAGCCCTGTTTGTAACACAGCAGGGGGAAGTGTTGATGACAGAGGGAATGCAAACAGTGTTTCGGACAAATTGATGAAAAGAATGAATGTGCAGAAAATGAATTTGTCAATTGCCTGAAATTAAGTTACAATACTATTAAAAAAGTAAGGAGGTGTCTTCGTGGAAGAATCAAACTTTATGCATCTAAAAAAGGATGTAATCCAAAAGGTGGATGAAAAAATGCTTCCGGAAGAGGAATTACAGGATTTGGCGGAATTCTTTAAGGTATTCGGAGATGCCACCAGATTGAAGATTTTGTATGCACTTCTCTGTTCGGAGATGTGTGTGTATGATATCGCAGCATTACTTGGGATGTCCCAGTCCGCTATCTCCCATCAGCTGAGAGTGTTGAAGCAGATGGATTTGGTGAAAAATCGCCGGGAGGGCAAGACCATATTTTATTCTCTGGCCGATGGGCATATTGTGAACATTTTAAGTCAGGGGCAGGATCATATAGAAGAGTAAGTTTTGGAGTAAAAGTGAAAAAGCAAAACCGCTATAAACGGTTTTGCTTTTACTATTTTACACAATCTCTTGCACCGGTAAATTCTGTATAAATGCTGTCACCCAGAAAAGCATGATACATAACATCTTTCTGTTGAAATGCCTGAAAATATACATAAGCGCTGGTAACATGAATGTTACAGAAAGCACCCTCGGCCAGCGTCCGGGCATCGGAGCCATCCTGGAACATATATTTTAAAGCGGGGGCGGAACCGGCAGTCTGGTAATAGATGTAGCCGTTTCCCATGTTGTAGTAATCAACCCGATCCTTGGTGAGGATTTCAATGGTTTGTCCTATCATGTCATAGCGACACAGATTATAGTTGCGGTCTGCATCCAGGTAATAGATATAGTTGCCATCTTTTATAGGAAACCAGATATTACCGGTCAGCAGTTCACGGGGGACATCCGAAGTAGTATCCAGTGTCATGAGTCCATGGGTATTAGGGTCGGTGTAATAAAGCACACCATTTTCTGCACATCCGGGATGTATGTATTCTTTAGCCAGTTCCTGGGGGTGTTTTCCATTGGCATCCAGCTTTAAAAAAGTATTTTTTTCGTTATCCGTCATCATGATATAAAGATGATTTCCTATCAGTTGTGCTCCCAGAATGATGCCATTTTGAATAATAGAGGTGTTTTTACCTTTGAAATCACAGGCATTTAAGGAGGTGGGAGCGGACACGGTACCGAAAACATTCTCCATGGAATGGGAAGCATCCGACTGGAAAAAGTAGAGGGTGTTTTCACCTGCCAGCAGATTATTTATGGATACATTTCCCAGTTTCTTTATTTCCTTTTCCAGTATATCCATAGAATACAGGCTGTGATTGTCGTAAGCATTGGAAAAATACACCAGACCATCCTTTTCGCAGAAATATCCGCCGTTATATAGATTGCCGGCAGTATTGCCTATGGTATTTAGCGGATTGTCAGCGATTTTATGGGTACTGAGATGGCCCACCAGGACCAACAGCAGTATGATTACCAGAAGCGTTCCTATTATGATGATAGGTTTTTTACGGGAAGTCATTGTATTTCCTCTCATTCTGCCAAGGGGCTTTTTTGCAAATCTACCCTAAGTATACAATGCTTCGGGCTTGCTATCAAGCGGGTTTTGGAGTAAGATAAATAGAATGAAAACAATATCAAAGGATGTTGAAATAAAGGAGTACATAGTATGGATTTATTGGAACTGCGTGACAAGATTGACGGCATTGATGCAGATATAGTAAGGCTCTATGAAGAGCGTATGGATATTTGCAAACAAGTGGCTGAATTTAAGATTCAAAATGGTAAGAGGGTATTAGATAAACAGCGGGAACTGGAAAAAATTGCCAAGGTGAAGAGCCTTACCAATAATGAATTTAACAGCCATGGAATAGAAGAATTGTTTGAACAGATTATGTCCATGAGTCGTAAGTTGCAGTATCAGCTTTTGGCAGAAAACGGATGCTTGGGTAAGTTGCCATTCATTGGTGTGGAGGAACTGGATACCCGTAAGGCCAGAGTAGTGTTTCAGGGTGCAGAGGGCGCCTATTCTCAGGCGGCCATGCAGGAGTATTTCGGGGATCAGATTCAGAGTGCCCATGTGGACAGTTTCCGGGATGCTATGGCTGCATTGGACGAGGGCTCGGCGGATTTTGCTGTATTGCCCATTGAGAATTCCACTGCAGGGATCATCAGCGAAGTTTATGATTTGCTGGTGGAATTTGAGAATTATATCGTGGGAGAACAGATTATTAAAATTGAACATTGTCTTTTAGCTCTGCCCGGTACGAAGGTAGAGGATATTAAGACTATATATTCACATCCGCAATCCCTGATGCAGAGTGCTAAGTATCTGAATCGACATAATTGGCAGCAGATTAGTATGCAGAATAATGCCTTTGCTGCCCAGAAGGTAGCTAAGGAAGGGGATAAGACCCAGGCAGCGGTGGCCGGAGCTCATGCAGCTTCCGTATACGGTTTGGAGATTCTGGAGCAGGGAATTAATCAGGAACAAGCCAATTCTACCAGATTTATTATTGTAACCAATCAGAAGATTTTCCGTAAGGATGCTCAAAAGGTCAGTATTTGTTTTGAGGTACCCCATGAAAGCGGTTCTCTGTACCATATGCTGTCCCATTTTATTTACAATAATCTGAACATGACCAAGATTGAAAGCCGCCCCATCGAGGAGCGTAACTGGGAGTACCGGTTTTTTGTGGACTTTGAGGGTAATCTGGCAGACAGTGCAGTAAAGAATGCACTGCGGGGATTACGGGAGGAGACCCGTAGCATGAAGATTTTGGGTAATTACTAAGTAAGGCGGAAGTAGAAATGAGAGAACAGGAATTAATTGTATATCGGGATTTTGGTGATGGACAGCTGCTGTATGACATGGCTTTCCTGATGACTAATTATGATAACGAGTGTTATAATAAAGAGGATATGCGTGGCCTTTTCTATAAATGTATCCATGGCCTCATTGAAATAGCAGGCACTTATGGATTTCATGGGAATCTGTGGCATTGCTATCTGGCTAATCTGCTGGTAAATAATGAAAACAGCTATAGCTGTGGTTGTGAAATCAGAGGTGAGATTGAAGGCAGTATTAATGAAGCTGCTCTTCATGATATTGTGATTTTCAAAGAATTTTATGACTTTGATTTTACTCCCCTAATGGAGACGCTGGGGGTCCGGGAATATGCCATGACAGAGGATTATACCAGCAGCCGGGGAGAAAGCAAGGTCTATAATACCCGTATTTGTAGCCGCATTTGCGAATTGGCAGAGCGGTTTAGTTGTGACTGCAGTGCAGAAGAGATGAAGGATACCCTGACAGAGTTTTATCGGGAATATGGTGTTGGTAAGTTTGGTCTGCACAAATCCTTCCGTGTGGTCCATGATGTAGCGGGAGTACATATTGTTCCTATCTTGAATATTGCCCATGTGCATTTTGATGATTTGGTAGGTTATGATTTACAAAAGAAAAAGTTACGTGACAATACGGATGCTTTTGTGGCCGGTAAGAAGGCAAATAACTGTCTCTTGTTTGGTGATGCAGGTACAGGTAAGTCTTCCTGTATCAAGGCAGTGGCCAATGAATATTACCATAAGGGACTTCGTATCATAGAGATATATAAGCATCAGTTCCAG
>JAFUKK010000205.1 GCA_017473665.1 Lachnospiraceae bacterium | reverse complement strand
GTAAAACAAATAGAAAAAGCAGATACCTATAATTTAGATACATTAATAGTAGGACGTGGTGGAGGTTCCATAGAGGATTTGTGGGCCTTTAATTCGCGTGAGGTGGCCCAGGCTGTATTTGATTGTTCAGTGCCCATTATTTCAGCTGTAGGGCATGAAACGGATACCACCATTATTGATTATGTATCAGACATGAGGGCACCTACTCCTTCAGCGGCGGCAGAGCTGGCTGTGGCTGATATCCGGGAGATATTACAGACTATGGAGAATTGCCGCAATCGTCTGGGGCGTAGTATGCAGCAGCGGATCCGCAGTTGTAGGGAGTCTGTACAAGGTTATGAGTTGCGACTTCGATATGTGAGTCCCATGAGTAGGATTCGGGATAAAAAGTTATATGCAGCTACCATGCAGGAGCGGCTGGAAGAGCGGTTGCAGAAACTGATGCAGGACAGAAGACACCGTCTGGCTTTGTATATTGCCAGACTAAAGGGCTTGTCCCCTTTGGAAAAGCTAAATAGCGGATATTCTTATGTGGAGGATATGGAGGGGAGCAATGTCCGTTCCGTAGAGCAGGTATCGGTGGGACAACAGTTGGTGATACGGATGCAGGATGGTAGTATAGAGGCGCAGGTCACTGATGTGAGAAAGGCAGGGCAGGTATGAGTGCTGGAGAAAAGAAAAGTTTCAGCTTGGAAGAAAATTTCAAACAGCTGGAGGAAATCATGGAGCAGCTGGAATCAGAGGATATTTCCCTGGAGGATGCATTCAAGGCCTATAGTCAGGGGATGCATGTGCTGAAGGAATGTAACGAACAAATTGACCGGGTGGAGAAAAAGGTGCTGAAGCTCAGTCAGGAAGGTCAATTAGAGGAATTCTAGTATAGGAATGGTCGTATTATGGACAGAAATGTAATGAAACAGATGCTGGATGAAAAAGTAAAAAATGTGGAGCAGATTGTATATCAGTTTTTGCCGGAAGCAACAGGATGGCAGAGAACTGTACAGGAAGCCATGAATTATAGTGTACAGGCAGGCGGTAAGCGTTTGCGCCCTCTTTTGATAAAGGAAGTATATGAATTATTTGGTGGCACAGGCAGAGAGATAGAGCCTTTTATGGCAGCATTGGAGATGATTCATACCTATTCCCTGGTGCACGATGATTTACCGGCCATGGACAATGATGAATACCGCAGAGGCCGAAAGACTACCTGGGTGGTTTATGGGGAAGCCATGGCCATTTTAGCAGGAGACGGATTGCTCAATTTTGCCTTTGAGACAGCGGTAAAAGCTTTTGATTATGTGAAACCGGAAGAAATGCCTAAAGTGGCAGAGGCACTGGCAGTACTGGGACGTAAGGCCGGCATATATGGCATGATTGGAGGACAGACTGCGGATATCGAAGCAGAGGATAGGCAGGAACCTTTGACTTCCGAGCAGTTACTTTTTATACATGAACACAAAACAGCAGCACTGATTCAGGCAGCTATGATGATTGGCGGTATTTTGGGTGGTGCTGACCGGAATGAGATTAAACTGTTAGAGAAATGTGCTTACAATATCGGGATTGCTTTTCAGATTCAAGACGACGTGCTGGATGTTATCGGTGACAGTCAGGAACTGGGCAAGCAGGTAGGGAGCGATGAGCAGAATCATAAGCAGACCTATGTGACTATTTATGGACTGGAGAAGTCTACGGAGGATGTGGAGAAACTCTCCAAAGAGGCAGTGGAGATTTTACAGAGTTTTTCTCGGAGAAATGAATTTCTGGAGGCTCTGATTCTGGATTTGATTCACCGCAGAAAATAATGTGGATTTATGGATGATTGAGGAAGAGATATGCTATTAGAACAGATACAAAATCCCAATGATATCAAGAAAATACACCCCGATGATTATCAGCAACTGGCTCAGGAAATCAGGGAGTTTTTAATACAGAAAATCAGTGTTACCGGTGGGCATCTGGGCTCCAATCTGGGGCTGTGGAACTGACTATGGCATTGCATTTGGCATTGAATCTGCCGGAAGATAAAGTTATCTGGGACGTGGGACATCAGTCCTATACCCACAAAATTCTCAGCGGACGGAAGGCCGGATTTGACGGATTGCGCCAGTATGGTGGGATGAGTGGTTTCCCCAAGCGTAAGGAAAGTGATTTCGATGCCTTTGATACGGGACATAGTTCTACATCTATATCAGCAGGATTGGGCATGGTCATGGCCAGAGACTTAAAGCAGGAAAAGCATACTATTATTTCTGTAATCGGTGATGGTTCCCTGACCGGTGGTATGGCTTATGAAGCACTGAACAATGCGGCTAAGATAGAGACCAATTATATTGTTGTACTCAATGACAATAATATGTCCATCTCAGAAAATGTGGGTGGTATGTCAAAATACTTAAACAGTATCCGTACGGCAGACAGTTATCTGGACTTGAAAGCAGGCATATATAATGCTCTGCGCGGTACCAAGGTGGGGGATAATATGGTAAACCGGATACGTAAGGCTAAGAGTAGTCTGAAATCTCTGGTCATCCCCGGAATGCTTTTTGAGGATATGGGATTGACTTACCTGGGACCGGTGGACGGTCACAATATTCAGGCTATGGTAAATGTATTGAATGAGGCT
>JAFUKK010000204.1 GCA_017473665.1 Lachnospiraceae bacterium | reverse complement strand
CCATCTTGATGAAAGCAGCTTCGTTGATCATAGGAATCAGAATACGGTTTACTACGAAACCTGCAGCTTCATTTACCTGAACGGGAGTCTTACCGATTTCCTCGGAAATCTTCTTGATGGTCTCAACGGTACACTCAGGAGTGTTCACACCTGCGATCACCTCAACCAGTTTCATACGGTCTGCAGGATTAAAGAAATGCATACCGATCATAGGACGATTCAGACCATTGCCGATCTCAGTGATGGAAAGGCTGGAGGTGTTGGATACGAATACACATTCGGGTTTGCAGATCTTGTCAAGCTCACCAAAGGTGGTCTTCTTAACTTCCATATTCTCAAATGCTGCTTCTACGATCAGATCACAGTCAGCACACAGATCTTCCTTCAGACCCGGAGTGATCTTAGCCAGGATAGCATCTACTGCTTCCTGAGTCATTTTGCCTGTTTCTACCAGCTTTGCATAGCCTTTCGCAATTTTTGCTTTTCCGCCTTCTGCCCACTCCTGCTTGATATCGCAGAGTGCTACTTCATATCCTTCAACCTGAGCAAATGCCTTTGCAATGCCCTGTCCCATAGTACCGGCACCAATAATACCTACTTTCATTGTAGTCCTCCTTTAATTTGGCGGAGTAAAATCCGAGTCCCTCAGTGTAGGGAGGATTTACCTCCTCATTATTTAAACATTACTTTTATTAACGATTAACAAACGGCTCTTTGACCTTTTCCTTGTTCTTGTCAAGGAAGAAAGCCATACCATATTTCTGATCTTCGGTCTCGAAGCAGTCACCAAACAACTTCTCTTCGATAACGATTGCTGCATCCATATCTACATCCAAGCCCTCATTGATAGCCTTCTTGCAGTTGCGAACAGCGATGGGCGCGTTCTTTGCGATACCAGCTGCCATCTTCTCAGCTGCGGGAAGTAACTCTTCCTGAGTGTAAACAGCGTTTACCAAACCGATTCTGAAAGCCTCGTCAGCCTTGATATTGCGAGCGGTGTAAATCATCTGCTTTGCCATACCTGCACCAACCAGACGAGCTAATCTCTGGGTACCCCCGAAACCGGGAGTAATACCTAAGCCTACCTCAGGCTGACCAAATACTGCATTATCGGAACAGATTCTGATATCACAGCTCATGGAAATCTCACAACCACCACCCAGTGCAAAACCATTGATAGCTGCGATTACGGGAATGGGGAAGGTCTCCAGCTTGCGGAAAACATCATTACCCTTCTTACCGAAAGCTTCGCCTTCAGCCTTAGTCAAAGTACTCATTTCACCGATATCTGCGCCGGCTACGAAAGACTTCTGTCCTGCACCGGTTAAAATCAGACATCTTACCTCATCCAGATTTACAGCATCCAGACAAGCATCCAATTCTTCCAGAACCTGGGAATTCAAAGCGTTCAGTGCCTTCTCACGGCTAATGGTGATGATGGCATACTGACCCTTCTGCTCATATACTATGTATTCCATGTTTCTCTCTCCTATAAAAAATAGTTAAAATTAGAACAACTGATTTATGACTTGCTAAAAACTCGTAAACCAAGTGCACTATATGTTCCGTGAATGACTGTTGAAAACGCCGATCCTTACGCGCCGTTCTTTGGCGCGTTAGTACCGTTGCAGTTTTCACCCAAGCGAGAGCGTGTCATTCAGGAATATATAGTCACTTGGTTGGAGGTCTTACTTAGTCTTCAATTTTAACGATGGTAGAGCAACCCATACCGCCGCCGATACACAACGTAGCCAGACCGGTCTTTGCACCCTTAGCCTGTATCTCGTGTAACAGAGTAACCAGAATACGGCATCCGGAAGCACCTACGGGATGACCCAGAGCGATAGCACCGCCATTAGGGTTCAGCTGCTTATCTACATCGATACCCAGGTCACGGCCTACAGCGATGGACTGTGCAGCGAATGCTTCGTTTGCTTCGATGATATCGAAGTCTTCAATCTTCATGCCGGTCTTTTCCATTACCTTCTTGGTGGAGTAAACAGGACCGATACCCATTACCTCAGGACGGCAACCAGCCAGAGCACCTGCTACGAAGGTAGCCATAGGCTTCACACCCAGCTCCTTAGCCTTCTCTTCGCTCATTACAACGATTGCAGCAGCACCATCATTGATACCGGAAGCGTTACCTGCGGTAACAAAACCATCCTTATTGATAGCACGCAGCTTAGCCAGAGCTTCCATGGTAGTACCTGCACGAGGGCCCTCATCTACCTTAAACTCAACCATTTCTTTTTTCTTCTTAACCATTACGGGAACGATTTCTGCATCGAATGCACCGTTAGCCTGAGCTGCCTCAGCCTTCTGCTGGCTCTTTACAGCAAACTCATCCAGCTCTTCGCGGGTCAGACCCCACTCACGGCAGATATTGTCAGCGGTCATAATCATATGATAGTTGTTGAAAGCATCCCAGAGAGCATCGTTTACCATGGTATCTACCAGGGTACCGTTGTTCATTCTGTAACCGAAACGAGCCTGAGGCATAGCGTAAGGAGCCATGGACATATTCTCCATACCACCTGCTACAACGATATCAGCCTCACCTGCCATAATCATCTGAGCCGCCTGGTTTACGCAGTTCAGACCGGAACCACAAACAACGTTCATGGTAACAGCGGGTACTTCAATAGGAAGACCAGCCTTGATGGATGCCTGACGAGCCACGTTCTGGCCCTGACCAGCCTGGATTACACAACCCATGTATACCTGGTCTACAGCTTCGGGAGCAACACCTGCTCTGTTCAAAGCTTCCTTAATAACGATTGCACCCAGCTCTGCAGCGGGGGTGTTGCTTAAAGAACCACCCATGGTTCCGATTGCGGTACGACAAGCACCTGCTAAAACAACTTTTCTTGCCATTTTAGATTCCTCCATGTAAAAAATTATTTGATTGTTATTTTATTATCAATGCCATTAAGCTTATTTTATCATAGTAGATATTGGTTTGCAATCCTATTTTGACAAAAAAATAACAATTTAAATGCTAAGCATAAACGCTCCTCATTTTATTGTAATCTATTCCAAGCAAAAAGTCTACGAATTTCCACAAGAAAAACCTCCGGGGAAATCGCCTTTACGCTTTCCCCGGAGGCTCTGTTATTTTCAAATATGAAATTACTCTTCCGGCTCAATCAAACCGTAAGTACCGCCCTTTCTCTTGTAAACTACGTTTACCTGGTCAGTCTCTGCATTACAGAATACAAAGAAGTCATGTCCCAACAGCTCCATCTGAATGCAGGCATCCTCAGGATACATGGGTTTGATATCAAACTTCTTGGTACGAACAATCTGAATCTCTTCATCCTCCATATAATCATTGTCCATATACAGCTGGCTGAAGGAACCTGCTGCCTGTTTCTTATCAACGATTTTAGTTTTGTATTTCTTTAGCTGTCTTTCAATAATCTCTTCTACCAGGTCAATGGATACATACATATCATTGCTCACCTGCTCAGAACGGATAATGCTACCCTTCACGGGAATAGTCACTTCAATCTTCTGACGGTCCTTTTCCACACTTAAAGTCACATGTACTTCGGTATCAGGCTTGAAATACTTCTCCAGCTTGCCCAGCTTGTCCTCTACTGCGGACTTTAATCCGGGGGTTACATCAATGTTTCTTCCTACAATAATAATCTTCATGCGAATCATCCCTTCCAGTTGTTTATTGTATCGTCATTATACCATATATTGTCATTGTTTTGCAACAATTTAAGGATTTTTTTACCGATTTTTGATTTTTATTTTGTCAAGACTAAAAACTCATTTTTTGCCTCAAAAAATTTTTTTATAAGAACTTCACAAAACACCCGTTCCTAAAAATCGGAGGATAAATCCCAATTTATTCCCTCAAAAAATGGTGGATAATGTGTATAAGTCGGTGTATAAGTGACTTTTGTCCTATTTTAAAGCATTTAGGGTTGTGGATAACTTTTGTCGATTTTTTGCAATAAATTTATTTGTTTTATCGTTTGTTTTCGTTTTTTTGTTAATTTTGTATATATGGGAATTTGTTCTGGGACTTTTTTCCTATACGAATTTTCGACAAATATTTTAAATTATCAAAATATTGCAACAGAATATTATTTTGCCTGTTGAATATACTGTCCTGCACTGACTGCCGCATTAGCACCGTCTGCCACCGCGGTCACAATCTGCCGCAAAGGTTTTTTACGGATATCCCCCGCCACAAAGATACCATCGCAGCTGGTACGCCCATCCTCTCCGGCCAGCACATATCCCTGAGCATCCATATCAACCAACCCTGCAAGCAGCTGTGAGGTAGGATGAATGCCCACTGCAATGAAGATACCGTTCACTGCCAGTACCTTATCCTCTCCGGTCTGTACATTATGAAGAGAGAGTGCTTCCACCTGGTCCTCACCCTGAATGGCAAACACGGTGTGATGGTACAAAATCTCCACATTGGGCAGTGACAACAGTTCCTCCTGCAATACCTTAGCTCCCCGAAACTCATCTCTACGATGAATCACATAAACCTTTTCACAAAATCTAGCCAGATAAATAGCATCCTCCAGGGCCACATCCCCGCCCCCTACCACAGCAACGGTTTTCTTACGGAAAAAAGCGCCGTCACAGGTGGCACAATAGGATACGCCCATACCGGACAATTCTTCCTCTCCGGGTACCTGTAAATGAGCATGCTGTGCACCGGTAGCTACCAGCAGCGCCTTGGTCTCAAAGTCCCCTGCCGAGGTATGCAACAGCTTACTACTGCCCTTATCCTCAACAGCCTGCACCTGGGCCTCTTTGAATTCCACCTGCAGTTTGTCCGCATGGGCACGGAACTGCATCCCCATATCAAATCCATTAATGCCGGGCATACCCAGATAGTTATCCACTTCATAGGTGGTCAGTACCTGACCGCCGCTCATGGGTGCCTGCTCCAATACTAACAGATTTAACCCTGCTCTTTTACCATATACTGCCGCAGATAAGCCTGCGGGACCGGAACCGATAATAATCAAATCGTACATATTTTTCTCCATTCTATGCAAGTCTTTTATCCTGTATGACTGCCTGCTTCCAGTGTATCATGATTTCCTATGGAAAAACAAGCAGAGTGTATGCTATACTGAAAATAATCGTAAGCATTTCCTTAAGAAGGAGTTTTTATACATGAATAGATTAAATAAAAATCTTAAAGTTGCCGTGATTACCGGAGCCTCCAGAGGCATCGGAGCTGCCCTGGCAGAGACCTTTGCCGGGGCCGGCTACCAGCTGATACTTACCTGCAACAAGTCCCTGCCTCTTTTAGAACAACTGGCTGAAAAACTGGAAAACCGATATCAGGTGACCTGTCTGGCCTATCAGGCGGACGCCGGAAATTATGAACAGATAGCAGCCCTGATGCAGACCCTGCCCCGGGTGGATGTTCTGATCAATAATGCAGGCATCTCTCATGTTGGATTATTGACAGATATGACCTGCGAAGAATGGCACCGGGTAATGAATGTGAATCTGAATGCCTGCTTCTATACCTGCAAGCATGCCATCCCCTTAATGCTACGGGAGCATCAGGGTCGGATTATCAATATCTCTTCCGTTTGGGGCAATGTGGGAGCCTCCACAGAGGTAGCCTACTCCGCATCCAAGGGGGGCATGAACAGCTTTACCAAGGCTTTGGCAAAGGAACTGGCTCCCAGTAATATACAGGTCAATGCCATTGCCTGCGGTGTCATCGACACCGATATGAACGCCTGCTTCTCTCCGGAGGATATGGAACAGCTTACCTGTGAGATTCCTGCGGACAGACTGGGTAAGGCAGAGGAAGTGGCCCGGCTGGCATTACAGCTGTCTAAGGCTCCTGAGTATCTCACCGGACAAATCATTACAATAGACGGAGGATGGTGCTGATGCACCATCCTCTTTATATTTTACCAATCTTCTATTTATGATGCTCATCCAGATAGGTCTGCACCCTGCTGTCCAGTATCCCCACTACTTCCTCTACAGTTTTGGCTCCGCTGAAATAAGGCTCCAGTTCCTCCTCCAAAATATCTCCAATATATGAAACCTTCCAATTGCCAGGCTTGGAATACTCCAGAATTTCATACAAATATGCTTCCTCCTGCTCACTCAGTGGTCCGGCCTCATATAGCAGTTCTCCATCCCCGGTCATAATCGTACCCTTCTCACGATACTGTAGGCTGACCAAACGTTGATAGGCCTCTAAATGAATGGGAAGCTGAGCCCGCCATCCCTTTTCCCAGTTTTTCCAGTTACTGTGTTCCAAATAATCATCTACATAAGCTTCCTGTTGCTCCTTACTGAGAATAAAGTGAAAGAATTCTGTTGCCCCTTCCGGGCATTTTGTGTTTGCATTCATATATAAATAGCGGGCACGGGTATAAATTCCTCTTCCTTCTGCAGATGGATAGCCTAAAATCCTAGGTTCTCCTTGCACATAGGCCGCCAATTTATGCAAATCCTGAAGCTTTGTTAAATCAAAGTGATAAGCTACTGCATCTCCTGTTTGCAACCATTTAAGCTTCTGTTCGTAGCTTTCCTGCACATCCCCATAGGCCTTGGCAAATTCCAGCAATCGCTTAAAAGGTTCCCGGTCCAAGTGACTTTCTCCTTGTTCCCAATCTATATAAGTGGGATTCTCATGATCAAACAATCCATACTCATATACGATACCCATGGCTGTGAGACCGCTTTGAAGCACTTTAGCGTCGGAGTTCTCCACCGCCTCCATCAGCACCTCCATGGTAAGGGAATCCACATCCCCCACCAAGCTCTCCGGATAGACCACCAACCGAAACTGACAATCATAGGGAATGCCATATTGAACTCCCCCTGACTTTCCTTCCTCAATCGCAGAATGCAAATATTGATTTTCTGCTTCCCATACCGTTTCCACTTTTGTCAGATAACCATTCTCTATATAATCCTCAGGTGATAATAGAAAATCACTACCAAATATGTCCGGTCCCCCACCGGCACTGACCTCCATTTGAATCTGGTTTCGGAAAGTACTCCATTCCATCCCCGGCTCAGGATAAATGCTGGTAATATGATAGCTTTCACTTTGGCGGTTAAATCTGCGAATCAACTTATTCAGACCTGCATGATTCTCTATAAAGGCAATAACAATCTCTTCCTTTTCTTTTACCTGCCCTACCTTCTTCTCCACTCGCAGCATGATGTCACTACCCTCTATCTGTACCAGCACCGTCAGACTACCATCCCCTGCCACCTCCAAACCATATATTTTGTCCAGAAAATAGTCCTCCTCTGAAAATACGCAGTATTGCTCCAATTGTTCCCCATACTTCCAAATACCCTTGGTATCCGCAAAATACAAGGCTCCGTCAGCAGAAAAATCACCGTAAAAATCATTCAGGATTAAATCCGATTCAGACAAAAATATATCCTGACCACTCTCCAGATCCCACAGGCAAAGCTTTCCACGGATGTCAAAACCATAAACATAGTCCTGTCCGGATGCCGCATCACCTATCAAACCACAAACTGCCCCCGTCAGCTGTTTTACTTGCTGCACGCTTCCATCTTCCGCCAATAAACTTAATTGCTTAGACTGTGGCATGAAACTATATACCCTGCCATGCGCATCCACTGCCACTTCGTACTCCGAATCCTCTTTCGGCAATGCACACACCATCTCACTGATTTCCCCCGGGCTGTATTTTGCCAAATAGTGACCGTTCAATCCCCCTAAAATACAATACAGCTGTCCCTCCTGTCCGAATACAACCTGACTTACCATATACTTTATTTCATCCAATTCCACCATTTCCCCAAGGGGGCGGCTTTCCCATTGTGTATAGGGTGCTTCCAGTGTCTGCAAATATAGTTCCACCGTGGTAACCGCATCTTCATTTTCCCACACAACCGAAACTATCCTATATATTACATCCTGAAACAAACTCATTCTACTATGCCCAATCTTCTTCTCCTCCGTCAGCATAGTCCGTAGTGCCTCATCTGCGCCAGAGATAATTGTTTCCTGCATCTCCACATTTTCTTTTTCCACGTAAATATCTCCCTGTTCCGGGGCGGTACTACAACCGCTGACTCCCAGCACCACCGCCAGCATCAGCAACAACAACCTACTTTTTCTCATTATTTTTCTCATTATTTTTCTCATGTATTTCCCCTTTCTTCTCAGCTTCTCCGATTATATCAACCATAATAGGTACATGCTACCATACTTTTTCACTATTTCATTATTTCTTACAGCGATTGTAAACTATTGTAAAAATTCCTTTAAACATTCCCTATCCTCCGACTAAATCTTGACACTCCTTCATTTTCACTCCATAATAACTCTTAGTGTATTTACAGAAAGGATACTTCTATGAAAAATAAATGCTTTGCCCGCCCTCCTAAATTTAAAAATCGCTTACTACTGATGATCATCGGAGTCTGCTTACAGGGTCTGGGCCTTTCTTTGTTAATAGAAATGAATCTGGGTACGGACCCCTGCTCCTGTCTCACCCAGGGTGTGACCAATTACCTGCCCATCAGCTTTGGAACCTGTCAGGTATTGTGCCATCTGATTAACTTTATCATTGTCATTAAATTTGACTTAAGCCTTATCGGCTTCGGTACCATTGGAAATATGTTTTGTCTGGGCTACATATCGGATTTCTTCCGCTATCTGTGGAGTATCCTGCTGCCGGGAGACTTTTTTGACAATGAGCTAACCGTATACCTGATGCTGCTTCCGGTACTGGCGGTATTCTGTATCGGTGCCGCCACCTATATGACCGCAGGACTGGGAACCTCCCCCTACGATGGGGTCCCCTTTATCCTATCACAGCATATAAAAAAGATTTCTTTTAAACTTATCCGCATGATCTGGGATATTCTGTTCATGCTTGCAGGTCTTCTGCTAGGGGGCGATGTGGGTATTGTCACCGTGGCCGTAGCGTTTTTCCTGGGTCCCGTCATCAGCTGGATTCAGAAAAAACTGGCAGTATTTATCACCGAATCCCCCGTGCACAATACCCCTGCCGGTGATGCACTGTAATCGTCCTGGGCAGAGGTATCAAATTGACTTTCACACCTGCCTTTGGTATAGTAGAGGCAGGTGTTTTTTAGACAGTTTATCACTATATGGAAAGGGTTTTTTTATATGCAAAAGAAAGAAATCTACTGGCATCTGCCGGGATTTTGTTATTTCCGAATATTAAATGAAGTAATTATCAACCTGATGAAGGACTACCCGGACAAATTTTACGATGGTTATAAAATAGGCTCTGTATACGGTACCTTTCCCGGTGCCATTTGGAACGGAGGCCGTGCAGTGTTTGGCCTCACTTGTAAAAGAGATATGGAGAATATCCTGCGTTCCTACAACAGCAAGGGCGTCCCGGTACGCTTCACCTGGACCAACTGCCTCATTGAAGAAAAGCATTTACAGGATACCTATTGCAATCTGATTATGAAGCTGGCAGACAATGGTTTCAACCAGGTACTGGCCAATACCCCCGTTCTGGAGGAATATGTGCGTAAGGAGTACCCTAATTTTCCTCTCATTTCCTCCACCACCAAGCGCATTGTGGATGCGGAGAGCCTGAAAGCAGAGCTGGACAAGGATTATCATCTGGTGGTACTGGATTATGATTTGAATCACGATCAGGAGGTACTGGAAGCCATTTCTCCCTATGCTGACAGAGTAGAAATCTTGGTAAACGAAGCATGCTATCCCCACTGTCCCAAGAGAAGTGAGCATTATCGTCAGCAGTCCCAGATGCAGTTGGAATATGACATTCATACTCCCTTCCCCTGCCCCAACCGTTCCGGGGAGCGGAAGTTTGAGGATTGCATGAGCAGACCCGCTTTCATCTCTCGGGAGGAGATTCAGAAGTATATTGATATGGGTTATGTGAATTTCAAAATTGTAGGCCGTGGCCTGCCCATGGAATATGTGAAGGATTCCTATTTGTACTTCTTGGTGAAAGAAGAACATCAGGACTTTATCCGGGAACGTATCGATGGTATCCTAAGACAGATGGCCGCCGCCAGAGCACCCCGCTAATATGTTAACAAAAAGAGTTGCCCTTCAAGTCATGAAATGACCTGAAGGACAACTCTTTTTTCAATTTTAGTCGGATACTATCCCTTTTTTCCATTGTTATCGCTCCGATACTTTCTGCGCATTTGTTTCACGCTCCAGCACCGTCAGAGTAATAATCAACACAATAGGGAACACAATGGCTGCCAAAAGTCCGGCCTTTAATCCATACTCCGGAGCAAAACCGGATACCAGGCTCACCACCTGGGGACCGGTGGCACAGCCCACATCTCCTGCCAGGGCCAAAAGTGCAAATAATGCAGTCCCCCCGGCCTTGCAGGTACGGGCTGCAATACTGAAGGTGCCGGGCCATAAAATAGCGATACTCAGTCCGCAAAGGCCACAACCTAAGAGTCCCAATAGGGGATGAGGGGCAAATACCGCCAACAAATAACTGACTATGCAAAGCAGACAGCTACCCTTGATAAACTTATGTAAATCCATATTACTTCCGGCTTTGCCATAATAGGTACGGGCCAATCCCATGAGGATACAGAAAAAGCATGGTCCCAACAAATCGCCCAGGGTTTTATCCACTCCCAAGCCCAACTCTGCAAAATAGGAGGACCACTGGGACATGCCCATCTCAGAAGCTCCTGCACAGAGCATCAAAATCACCAGCAACCAGAATATCTTCATGCCAAAGAGCTTTCTCATAGGAAGCTCCTGTCCTTCCTCCACCATTCGCAGAATAGGCACCTTCGTAAACACAAAAGCATTAATGGCAGGTAATACCGCCCATATCAAAGGCAAAAAATACCACCGTTCACTTCCCAGCACACGCAGTAACAGGGTGGATATGGCGATGAAGCCTACACAGCCCCAGCAGTAAAAGGAATGCAACAGACTCATGGCCTGTTCTTTTTCCTCTCCCGGTACCGCCTCCACAATGGGACTCACCAGTACTTCCAAAAGTCCTCCGCCAATACCGTTTAATACTGTAGCAATCCCTAGTCCCTGCACTGCACCGGGCAGTACAAAGGGAAGAAACGTAATGCTTACCAGTCCCAACACCGAAAACACGTGGGCCAGTACCATACACAGACGATGGCCGATGCGGTCCACATACTTGGCCGCCACGGTATCCACCGCCATCTGGGTACCGAAATTCAATATAATCAGCAGGGAAATCAATTCCAGGGACACGCCCAGCCTTTGCTGATAGGTTACAAACAAAATAGGGTTCACATTATTAATAATCCCCTGCACAATATATCCCAGGTAACAGCCATAAATGGTTGCCTGATTGGTGGACAGGAAGCCACCCTTCTTTTGCATGTTCTTGGTCTCCATCACACACCATCTCTTTCTGTAAATTTCATCTGCTCATTTCAGAATGGATTTCCGCTACCGCCGAAGTAGATGTCCTTACTTTCTACCTTCGGGCACGCTCTCGCTAATAGAAAAACGTTGCGTTACTAAGTTCGAGCGCATCTCCGATACGCATGTGTATCAGAGATACGCTTTACCTCACTAAGTAACGACGTTTTTCTGTTACCCGAAGTGTAGAAAATAAGGACATCTTCTTCGGCTGGTAAATAAAAAGGACTCTGAAATGAGCATTCAAATATTATAAATCAGGGTGTTCTCCGGACCAGCCCATCTGAGGGAGACATTTCAGGAAGTACATGTCTTCGTTGCTCAGGGTGAATCCATGGATATCCAAATTTTCTTTGCAACGTTCTACCGTGGATGCCTTAGGAATCACCGAAATACCCTGTTGGTCTAAAAATCCCAAAAGAAGCTGTGCCACAGTTACCTGGTATTTGGAAGCAAAGGACTGAATCACCGGCTCGGTCAGAAGCTTACGTCTACCCAGGGGACTCCAGGCCTGCACCAAAATACCTTTTTCCTGACTGTAACGGACTGCCTCTTCCTGCATATAGCCCACATGAAGCTCCAGCTGGTTTACCATAGGCATGACCTTAGCTGTCTCCAGCAGGGCCTCTATATGATGGGGCAA
This sequence comes from Lachnospiraceae bacterium, assembly GCA_017473665.1. Lineage (GTDB taxonomy): Bacteria > Bacillota > Clostridia > Lachnospirales > Lachnospiraceae > Acetatifactor. Next base: position 2,796 of record JAFUKK010000204.1, on the reverse strand, counting down.
GAAATTGCTGAGACCAATGGCACGGATTTGTCCTGCCTCATACAATTCTTCCATAGCTCTCCAGGTATCCTGAATCCGCTGCTTCCAGTCCGGCGTATCAGCGGATGCCTTGGGCCAATGAATCAGATACAAATCCAGGTAATCTGTACCAAGTCTCTGCAGTGATGCCGCAAAAGCAGTCTTGGTCTCCTCATAGCCCATCTCCGTACGCCACACCTTGCTGGCCAGGAACAGCTCCTTACGTGAAATTCCGCTTTCCCGGATAGCCTCACCGATTTCCTCCTCATTCTTATAAAAGGATGCTGTATCCAGATAACGATAGCCTGCCGCAAAAGCGTTCAAAATGCCTTGCTTTCCATTTCCCTCGGTAGCTAAATAAGTACCAAAGCCCACCGCAGGTATTTCCACACCATTTAATAAAGTATAAGTCTTCATCATTTCCTCCTCTTTACAGTCCTTTGTTTACTCCAGGTTCCTTAGGAACTGTACATTATGCAACATCGCCGGGGTACAAATCCCCTCATAGACACTATAATACTCTTCATAAGTAACCTGACATTGGTAGGTCAATATCTCCATCTCCACTCCAAACAGCCGAATCAAATAGTCCTGAGGCGTCATGCTGTTTTGTAAATAGAAATGCTTTCTCCTGGCCCGATTAGGCGCATCCTCGCACTGTTCGTAGGTACTTTCTATCTCCAGGAAAAACCTTTTCCCCGGGAACAGCTGTTGCAGTTGTCCCAGTGCCCGGGTACCCACTCCTTGATTACGAAACTCCGGTTCTATGGCAAAATAATCCAGAAGTGCCATATCCCCACCGAACACAAAAATCGCCAAACCCACAAACACACCCTGCTCATCTGTAAGAGCATAGAGCGCCATGGAACCCTCCTGCTGCTTTTGAAGCATCATCTCAAAGGGCTTCCGTTCCTCCTTGGGAAAGGCCTCCATATATAAATCATAAATCTTGTCCAGACTCTCCTGTGCAAAGGCCTGTTCTATTTTTAGTCTCTTCATTGTACTATCCCTTATAATATGTTAACCAGCCTCTTTTAAATACATCTACTGTGTTCCACTGCACCATTCTCCGATGTTCCGCTTACTTCAGTAGCCAAATCAAATACAATACCACCGCATGCAGGGGATAAAAAATATAGCATGCATACTGGAATGCCTTGCTCTTCCAGCCCCTTCTGCCGTTGTACAGCCAAATAAACAGTAATGCAAATACCGAAAATCCCTGGACCGGAAAATGAATTTCCATGCCGCCTATGGTGAACACCAACTCCTGCCCCACTACCAGCCATACATTGATAAACAACATGCCCAGTAACTGCCACAGCTTAGCATAGGGAATCTCCCGGAACAAATAAAACATCACCACCGTCAGCACGCCACGATAATTATAATCACAAAGAGTCACAGTAGCCAGTGCGCAGTAGCCCAGTATGGGCAGTGATGCCCGCAAAAACCGTTTAAAATGTAACCACCAGTCACCCTTAGCAAGTCCTGCCCTTGCCCCGTCTTCATGCTCAATACCTCCTACTGCCTCCTGACCGGATACCTGTTCTTCTCTCCAGCCCACGCGAAGTTTATCCACACTACGTACAGCCAGCAAGCCAAAAAGGAGGGTGAACATTACATTTTGATGGAAGGGAAAGAACAGTCCGCCTCCAAAAATCAGGTTCAGGGGAAGCTCTGAAATCAGTGCAAAAATTAACAAACGCTTTATATACTTATTTACATCCGATGTATGCACAAAGCCTTCTGCCAGCTGGAATGCAAAAATGGGAAAAGCCATCCTACCCAGCCAGGTCATCCAATCATTTCCCGGTATAATAGTAGCCCATGCATGATCCAGCAGCATCAAAAACAATGCTATCACCTTCAATATCCCACCATGAATTCCGAATTTTCTCTCTGTCATATACGCTGTCCTCTTGTTGTTTTATAGTTTTTCTGCTAACATTACATTCGGTAATTTGAAACCATTTACTATTTTAGCATAGTTATGGGAAAAGTAAACGACTTTACTGTTCATCCCTTTAAGGAGTTTATTATGACCAAAACCAATAAAATGTTGCCGGCCCTAAAAGCTGCCTTTCCCTATACCATTCCTATCTTTGCAGGATTCTGGTTCCTGGGAATTACTTATGGTATGTATATGGATGCATCGGGATTTCCCTTTTGGTTCCCGCTGCTGATGAGTGCCACCATCTTTGCAGGCTCCATGGAGTTTGTCACAGTCAGTATGCTCCAGGGGACCTTCCAGCCCATGGCAGCCTTCCTCATGGCCCTGATGATTAATGCCCGTCACCTATTTTACGGCATCTCTATGCTGGACAAATACAAGGGCACAGGGTTAAAAAAGATTTATTTGATTTTCGGTATGTGCGATGAAAGTTTTTCCATCAACTATACAGCCAAAGTACCGGAAGGGGTGGACAAGGGCTGGTTCATGTTCTTTGTCACCTTATTGAATCATCTGTACTGGGTATCCGGTGCCACCCTGGGCGGTCTCTTTGGTTCTATTCTGCACTTTAATACGGAAGGATTGGACTTTGCCATGACCGCTTTACTTGTGGTTATTTTCTTAGAGCAGTGGTTAAAAGAACCGGACCACATCTCCTCCTATTTAGGACTGGCACTTCCCTTGCTATGCCTGATACTCTTTGGAGCGGATGACTTCCTACTGCCATCTATGATATTAATACTGACTGTATTGTCCCTATTGCGAGCTGTTTTAGAGCCCCGCTGTTCCTCGGCGGACAGTGGACGATTTTGAAGATTGGAGAT
>JAFUKK010000203.1 GCA_017473665.1 Lachnospiraceae bacterium | reverse complement strand
TATGGTGATAGCCTCCATTCATTCCTCAAAGGATATTCCCTTTAAGATGGCGCCGCTTATCTTTATTTCTACTATTATTACCCATTTGTGCGGTGGTTCCTCCGGACGAGAGGGTGCTGCCATACAGCTGGGGGGGAGCATTGCCAATCAGGTGGGTAAGGTAATTAAATTAAATGAAAATGATCAGCATATTATTATTATGTGTGGTATGAGTGCCGGCTTCTCAGCACTGTTTGGTACACCCATGGCGGCGGCTATTTTTGCTCTTGAGGTTATCAGTATCGGTATTATGCACTATTCGGCTTTGGTGCCTTGTGTGACAGCAGCAATGGTTGCTTATTTTATGGCCAAGTATTTTGGGGTGCCTGCGGAGGTATTTCCGGTGACGGGGATTCCCGAGATGGATATCTATAGATTTTTCCAGATTTTGGTATTTGGAGCTGTGGTAGCAGGTGTTAGTATTCTCTTTTGTATCATGCTGCATACTTCGGAGCATTTATATAAGAAAGTTTTCAAAAATTCCTTTATTCGTATTTTTGCCGCAGGATGTCTGATTCTTTTGCTTACGGTGGTATTAAGGACAGATGATTATTTGGGTTCAGGTATGAGTATGATAGAGCATATTTTTCATACGGGCCAGTCGGAGTATTACAGCTTTTTGATAAAAATGCTATTTACGGCATTGACCCTGGGTGCAGGCTTTAAGGGTGGAGAAATTGTACCTTCCTTCTGCATTGGTGCAGCCTTTGGTTGTGCTGTTGCTTCCTTGATGGGGATGCCTACAGGACTCATAGCAGCCTGTGGCATGGTGGGCGTATTTTGTGGTGTGACTAACTGTCCCATTACTTCGTTGCTTATTTCCTTTGAATTATTCGGATTTGAGGGTATGCCTTATTATCTGGTGACTGTAGCAGTCAGTTATATGCTGTCCGGTTACTATGGATTATATCGTGCTCAGAAGATTATGTATTCCAAGACAGAAACAAATTTTGTAAATAGAGTGGCCAAGTAATATCTTTGTGTATCTTAGGGCATACTTTTCTTGAATGAAAAGAAAGGAAGTGCCAATATGATTGAACAGGATACAATTAAATTGCTACGTGAATGCGATGCAGGTGTAAAAATGGGTGTGGCCTCTATTGATGATGTGTTGGAAAAGGTTAAAAGTGATAAACTGAAGAAATATCTTAGTGATTGCAAAATTGAGCATGATGCTTTAAAGAGTGAAATTCAGGAATTGCTGAATAAATATCAGGATGATGGAAAGGACCCCAATCCCATGGCCAAAGCCATGTCCTGGATGAAGACCAATATGAAGATGATGGCAGATGCATCCGATTCAACCATCGCAGATTTGATGACTGATGGGTGCAATATGGGGGTAAAATCCTTAAATGAATATCTGAATCAATATAAAGCTGCGGATGAAGTATCCAAGGACATCACCAAGCGTCTTATTAAACTGGAGGAGAAACTGGCAAAGGATATTCGCGAGTTCCTTTAGTAAAGGCTGTATAGGTGGCTTGGGGATATACATTGACAAATGGTCAATGGTCATTGTAAAATAGTAATAGAATATTAGAACTGCCACCGGGTAGTGAATGCAAAGCATTCGTTTGCACATCGTTAGGTCTTAGAAGATGTGCAGGCGGATGCTTTTTTTGGAGGTAAGATTATGTTAAAATCATTTAAAAATTTAAATAGAACAGACTGGTTATTGTGGGGGATATCTTTGCTCATAGTGGTGATATCCAATCTGTTGACCGGAGCGGTTGATATAGTGAATTTGGCGGCTACAGTCGTAGGAGTGACAGCACTGATTTTTGTGGCTAAAGGGGATGTACTGGGGCAGGTATTGACCTTTGTGTTTGCAGTGTTGTATTCCGTCACTTCTATGCGTTTCCGTTACTACGGAGAAATTCTTACATATCTGGGTATGACAGCACCCATTGCATTACTATCAATTGTTTCATGGATAAGGAATCCTTACGAGAAGGGAAAGATAGAGGTAAAAATACAGAGGTTAAGTAGAGGTCAGGTGATGTTGCTGGGGGTGCTGACTGTATTAGTCACTAGTGTTTTTGGGTGGATGTTATATCTGATGGATACACCCAATTTGTCATTTAGTATTATATCCATTACTACTAGTTTTTTGGCCTCAGCCTTGATGCTTTTTCGGAATTCCAATTACGCACTGGCCTATGCAGCTAATGATGTTGTGTTGATTATCCTATGGGTGTTGGCATCCCTGGAAGATATTTCTTATTTACCTATGATTGCATGTTTTTCAATGTTCTTTGTGAATGATTTGTATGGCTATATCAATTGGCGTATGCGTGAGAGGAGCCAAGGACTGGTCAGGGAAATTGACGAAAAAGGCACTTTACGCTAGAATAGAAGGCAGATGAGAGGCAGGAGCTGATAAGACGACAGTCAAGAGAAGGATGAATGAAAGGAAGATGCAAATGAAGGTATTGGTGTTGAATGGAAGCCCCAAGGGGGAGTATAGTATTACATTACAGACGGTGCGGTACTTGGAAAAGAAATTTGCAGATTGCCAATTTGAGGTATTACATGTGGGACAACGCATTAAAGCGCTGGAGGGTGATTTTGCGCAGGCTAAGGTGCAACTGGAACAGGCGGATGTATTATTGTTTTCCTATCCTGTATATACCTTTATTGCCCCTTACCAGATGCATCGTTTTATTGAGTTGATGAAGGAGCATCAGGTGCAGATTAGCGGCAAATTTGCCAGTCAGATTAGTACATCCAAGCATTTTTATGATGTCACGGCTCATCGATATATCATGGAGAATGCCCAGGACATGGGAATGAAGTTTGTGAGAGGTTTGTCTGCGGACATGGATGATTTGCTCACGGAGCAGGGCAGAAGTGAGGCTGTGAAATTCTGGAATTATTTCTTGTGGTGTAGAGAGCATGATATTAGTGAGCCGGTATTGGTGTCACGGGTAAAACAGCCATTGGTAGCAGCTACCATGCCGGATGTGACTAATGGGGTTACGCAGGAAATTGTAGGCAGGGATAGTGGTGCCAAAGGAGTAGGAGATGCCTGTAAAGAGGTAGTAATCGTAACCGATTGCAGACCTGAGAATCAGGTCCTGCAGGGGATGATTAACCGGTTCCGCACAGTGCTGGGTATTCCCAGCCGTATCGTGAATATTAGCGAGTATCCCTTTCGGGGAGGGTGCCTGGGATGCTTTAATTGTGCAGTATCCGGTAAATGTATTTATATAGATGGCTTTGATGAATTCTTGCGTCAGAATATTCAGGGGGGCTCAGCTATTGTATATGCATTCTCTATAAAGGACCATTCCATGGGAGCTACTTTTAAGCTGTACGATGACAGACAGTTTTGTAACGGACATCGTACCGTGACTATGGGGACTCCTGTGGGGTACCTGGTGGATGGCCATTACAGTCAGGAAGAAAATTTGCGTATGATTGTGGAGGGACGTAGCCAGGTGGGAGGTAATTTCCTGGCAGGAGTGGCTACTAATGAACAGGATACGGATGGGGCCATTGACCGCATGGCAGCAAGCCTTGGGTATGCCCTGGCTCATCAGCACACCCAGCCTTCCAATTTCTATGGTGTTGGGGGAATGAAGATTTTCAGGGATTTGATATACCTGATGCAGGGTATGATGAAGGCAGACCACAAATTTTATAAGGCCCATGGGCAGTACGATTTTCCTCAGAAGAAGAAAGGAATGGTGCTGAAGATGTATCTGGTAGGTATGCTCTTGTCTAATCCGAAGCTGAAGAGTAAAATGGGTAATCAGATGAATGAGGGGATGATTGCGCCCTATCGTAAAGTATTGGATAAAGAATAGGAAGAAAGTGCCATAAAACAGACGATTGTGGTGGTGTCCTACTTGAATTTATGATGAGAATGGTGTAGAATTCAATTAACAACACACAAAGGAGGAGACCGCAATGGGTAAATTTGTAGTAAAGAAAACAAACACTGGGGTTAAATTTGATCTGAAGGCTGGTAATGGCCAGGTAATCGCTACTTCTGAGGTATACAATTCTGACGCAGCATGCAAGAATGGTATTGCCAGCGTACAGAAGAATGCACCTGTAGCAGCAATTGAGGATCAGACAGTAGAAGGTTATGCTACTGAGAAGAATCCTAAGTTTGAGATTTATAATGATAAGGCCGGCGAGTTCAGATTCCGTCTGAAGGCTACCAATGGCCAGGTGATTGCAGTGAGCGAGGGTTATACATCCATGGCCAGCTGCAAGAATGGTATCGAATCTGTTCAGAAAAATGCAGTAGATGCCGAAATCGTTGAAGAGTAATAAGTTATTTTGACCGATTGAAAACGGTTCCCGTAGCTTAGGGGGCCGTTTTTCATGGTTAGAATTTGGGTGGGAGACAAAAGAGTTTGAAGTGGATATATAACAGGAATTTGTGTTATATTGTGACAGTTTTTTTGCTGATAGTAGGAATGTGCCAGGGCCGAATCCAGGCAGATTTCTGTTTTGAGTTGGATAAAAACGGTCAGATGATAGCTTTTTTGGATTCTGAAGAGGGGGAAGTATCCTCCTATGAGCTTAGTGCGGGTGATTACATAAAGTTTCGAAAAGCATCTGTGAGTGCCAAGGAATCCCGCATGGACGGGCAGCGTATGATTACCCGCATGTTGGAACAGTTGTTACAGGCTGTTGTTATCTTTTCTTTTTTTTCTGTTGTTCAGAGAATCTCGGAAGTGCAGGTCCCGGGTGAAGGCTCCTGTACGGATATGGT
>JAFUKK010000202.1 GCA_017473665.1 Lachnospiraceae bacterium | reverse complement strand
GTGAATCAAAGTTATGATGCGGCATACAGCAAGCTCACAGGGGCAGGATTTTTGGTAAATCGCGCAGATAATTACTCCTCTACGGTGGAGAAGGGATATGTGATTTCCCAGAGCCCCATCAGTGAACAGAAGGTGCCGGAGGGTAGTGTGATTACACTTACGGTAAGCTTGGGAAAGGAAAAGGTAAAAGTACCGAAATTGGTGGGGATGACCGGCAGTGACGGTATGGCATTGATTACTTCCAACGGATTAAAAGTAGGCGAGGTGACTTATATCTACAGTGGCGAGATGGCAGAGGGTTATATCTGCTATCAGAGCTATTCGGCTGACACCTATGTGGATCCCGGTACTGTAGTGGATATTAAGGTGAGCCAGGGGGCCCAACCCATCACCTATAAATATAATGGAGTGATTTCGGCACTTACGGTGGAAGAGGCACCGGATTATGTGGCCGGTAGTGAGGTTGCATTGAAAATGGTGGCAGATGATGGACAGGTGCTTTTGGAGACGAAAACTTCTACCTTCCCTCATCCGGTAAACTGCTATGGTATTAATGTACCCACGGGTATGTTGACTATGGATTATAAGGTGACTTTGGCAGGTACCACTACCACCGACCCTAATACCGGGGCGACTGTTACTACGCCGGGAGAAACGGTTACCAAAACAGTTACCAGAAAGATTGAATTTGTACGAGAGTAATTTATGCAGGGGAAAATAGTGAAAGGAATTGCCGGGTTTTACTATGTACACACGGCAGACAATAATAGATACGAGTGCAAGGCCAAGGGTGTATTCCGCAAGGATGGCAGGAAACCTCTGGTGGGAGATAATGTGGAATTGGAGATATTGGACCCGGAAAAACATTTGGGCAATATACGCAAGTTGCTTCCCCGCACCAGTGAACTCATAAGGCCGGCGGTGGCAAATGTGGACCAGGCACTGGTGATTTTTTCCATTGTGAAGCCTCAGCCCAATCTGAATCTGTTGGATCGTTTCCTCATTATGATGGAGCAGCAGGGGATTCCCAGTATCATCTGTTTCAATAAAATGGACATTGATGAAGAGGGCGCGGGACAGCGTTATGAGGAGATTTATCGTAACTGTGGTTATCGTACGCTTCAAGTCAGCGCCAGAGCATGGGCCCGGTCAGCAGAAGGAGCGGAAAGCAGTATGGAAGAGTTGTTGGCCCTTTTGAAGGGAAAGACTACTACGGTGGCAGGTCCCAGCGGGGTGGGCAAGTCTTCCCTGATCAACTGTTTGCAGCACAACAAAGTGATGGAGACCGGTGTTATCAGCACCAAGATTGAACGTGGTAAACATACTACCAGGCATTCGGAATTGATTGCCATATCCGAGGATACGTATATCTTGGATACCCCGGGCTTTAGCTCACTGTCTCTTTTTGATATGGAGAAGGAGGAGTTGGCAAGCTTTTTTCCGGAGCTGGTGCGAGAAGAACAATACTGCAAATTTGCCGGATGTTCCCATATTCAGGAGCCTGTATGTGGGGTTAGGGATGCTGTGGCAGAAGGCCATATCAGCCGGGAGAGATACGAGAATTACTGTCTCTTATATGAGGAGTTAAAGAATATAAATCCGTACAAAGGTAAAATCGCTATTTCCAAAAAGAAGGGAAAAGAAGAGAAATAGACATTGTAGGATAAGGCTGTGAAAGGAAACAAAAGAATGTTCAGACAATTGGAATCTAAAAAAGAAAAATTTTTAGCTGCTTTTGGATTTACAGCCTTGTTTTTTGTGCTGGCTCACGGCTATCGTTTCATGAATACGGCATTTTCCGGTGATTCCCTGATAACAGTATATCAAAATGATGCGGCGTGGGAGATCGCATTGGGAAGATTTGTACAGCCTATATTGATAATGTTGCGTGGAAGCTTGGAGAGCTCCTATCTTATTTGTGTTATTTCGTTGTTCTTCATGGGGCTGTCTGTCTATTTGGTGGTGGATTTTCTTGAGATAAAAAGGTTGGTTTCTGTTATTGCAGTAAGTGCGGTGATGACCTGTAATGTGACGGTCACAGCTACCAATGCTACCTATATAGGGTATGCTGATTTGTATTTCATTGCACTGTTTCTGGCTGTAGCCGGTGTATGGCTCATCCATAAGAGTAAGCCCCTTTATATCATAGTGGGAGCTTTTACGCTGGGAATGTCCATGGGAACCTATCAGGCCTATATTTGTGTTTCCATTGGTTTGGTAATGATATATTACATTTTCCGGATGCAGAAGGGGCCGGAATTTAAAAGTATCGTTAGTAGTGTTTTAAAGTATTTTTTTGCTTTTTTGGGGGCAGCTGTAATATACATTGCGGTATGGAAGTTATTCCAGAATGTATTCGGTATATGGACAGCAGATTCTTATAACGGATTGTCGGATATTGGAGACTATTCCACTGTCTCGCTGTGGACAGTTATAGCGGATACCTACGGGAATGTATTGCGTTATTTTTGGGAAGTAGCTTCTTTCGCCACAGTATCTTTCCGAGGGATTGACCTAAGTATATTCTGGGTTTATATCCAGCGGTTTTGTAATGTTGCAGTATGTGTGATAACGGTGGTGTTGCTGATTGGTTTAAATCTGAAAAGAAACACTGCCCTTTGGCATAGATTGTTACAAGTGTTAATAATATTGGTATTTCCCTTGGGAATCAATTTTGTTTCCCTGCTGACAAAGGGAATGCAGCATACACTGATGATGTATGCTTTTGGTTTGGTGTATATTCTGGCAGTGAAAGCTGCAGACGACATGGAACCGAAAGAGCAATGTGAGGTGTCTGTTCGCCCTGTAACCGTATTCCGGGTAGGGGTATTAGGGCTGCTGGCTGTATTGACTTGGGCCAATATTGTGTATTCCAATCAAGTATATTTAAAAAAGGAGTTACAGGATAAGGCAACATTGTCGCGGCTGACACGCATTGTGCAAGAGATAGAGACACTGGAAGGGTATATCCCCGGTCAGACCCCTGTTGCTTTTTATGGTTCCTTTGAGAGAAATCCTTATATTGCGCAACCGGAAGCATTTAAGGATATTTTGCCCTTGGGCATGGGGAAAACGTCACTTACATATGAAGGTACTTACCATCCATATTTAAAATATATAATGAATGTGGAGATGCTTACCACACAGATGAGTGATCGGGACGAGCGAGTGCAACAGATGCCCTGCTACCCGGAGAGGGGCTCCATAATGTATGTGGATGGCACCGTTGTAGTAAAGATTTCTGAAATGAATTAGATAATTGTAAGATAAAGGAGAACTATTATGAAATTAGGAATTGTAGGTCTTCCCAATGTGGGAAAGAGCACCTTATTTAACTCATTAACCAAGGCAGGAGCAGAGTCTGCCAATTACCCTTTCTGTACCATTGACCCCAATGTGGGTATCGTGGCTGTGCCCGATGAGAGATTAAAGCTGTTGGGGGATATGTACAAATCCAAAAAGGTGACCCCTGCAGTTATTGAATTTGTGGATATTGCAGGCTTGGTAAAAGGTGCATCCAAAGGTGAAGGTCTGGGTAACCAGTTTTTGAGCAACATCCGTGAGGTGGATGCTATTGTACATGTGGTACGTTGCTTTGAGGATACCAATGTGATTCATGTGGATGGCAGCGTGGATCCTTTGCGTGATATTGAAACCATTAATCTGGAGCTTATTTTTTCTGATTTAGAGATTTTGGAAAGAAGAAATGCAAAAGTAGTTAAGGCTGCCCGTATGGACAAGACCCTGGCAAAGGAGGAGGCACTGTTAGCTCGTATTAAGGAGCATCTGGAAGCAGGTAAGATGGCTAAGAGCCTGGAAGTGGATGATGAGGATGAACTGGCCATTTTGCGTGGTTACAATCTGCTCACCTATAAGCCGGTGATTTATGCGGCTAATGTGGCAGAGGATGATTTGGCAGATGACGGACAGTCCAATGAAATGGTGGGTAAGGTAAGAGAGTTTGCTGCCGGTGAGGGTAGTGAAGTGTTTGTTATTTGTGCACAGATTGAGCAGGAGATTGCAGAACTGGATGACGATGAAAAGGCAATGTTTTTGGAAGATCTGGGGATTGCCCAGTCCGGCCTGGAAAAGCTCATTGCTGCCAGCTATTCTCTGCTGGGACTGATGTCCTATTTGACCGCCGGAGAGGATGAGACCAGAGCCTGGACCATCAAAATCGGTACTAAGGCCCCTCAGGCAGCAGGTAAGATTCATTCAGACTTTGAGAGAGGATTTATCAAGGCTGAAGTTGTCAATTATAAGGATTTGCTGGAGCACGGTTCCCTGGCAGCAGCCAGAGAAAAGGGCCTGGTGGGTATGGAAGGAAAAGAATATGTGGTACAGGATGGAGATGTGATTCTGTTCCGCTTTAATGTATAGTTTTTAGGGATTTTCCTTTGAGAAAGAGGGAGTTAGAAAGGGATAGCAGATGAACACAATGGATATTGCATTTCCCAATTTGGGAATCTATTTTGAAAACGTACCCCGTTTCTTTGAGGTATTTGGTTTTAAAATCGCATTTTATGGTCTTATCATCGGTATTGGTATTATGCTGGGAATCTGGTTGGCCGCATGGGATGCAAAGAAAATGGGATTAAATCCTGAGGTGATATGGGATTTTGCCATATATGCCGTAATATTCTCCATCATCGGAGCCAGATTATATTATGTTGCATTTTCCTGGGATTTGTACAAAGATGACCTGCTGAGTATATTTAATACCAGAAATGGTGGTATGGCTATCTATGGTGGGGTCATCGGTGCATTCCTGACACTGTTTGTTTTTAGCAAACTAAAGAAGGTAAGAGCCCTTCAAATTGGTGACAGTGGTGTGCTGGGACTGATTCTGGGACAGTGTCTGGGACGCTGGGGTAACTTTATGAACAGGGAAGCCTTCGGAGAATACTCAGACGGGCTGTTGGCCATGAGATTACCCATTGATGCGGTACGTTCCCATGAGATTACGGATAATATAGCCTCCCACATTGAGGCAGGAGCCAATTATATTCAGGTGCATCCTACCTTTCTGTATGAAAGTCTTTGGAATTTGCTTCTTTTGGTATTATTGCTGCTCTACAGACGGCACAAGAAATTCCATGGGGAGATTTGCCTGCTGTATTTAGGTGGATACGGTTTGGGCAGATTCTGGGTGGAGAGTTTACGTACGGACCAACTTCTGGTACCCGGCACCTCTATTGCAGTATCCCAGGTGGTGGCACTGACTTGCGTGACCATTGCAATAGTGGGAGAGATAGTAGTACGCGTGCGCATCAAAAAGGGCCGGGTGGAGGCATTTTCCTATGCGGGACCCTATGTGGAGCCTCCTAAGGATACAAAATCTGAAGAAAATTAAAAAAAGTTTAAGAAATTATAAATCATATAATTAGTGAATGGAAAGAAATACAACACAAGATGTTGTGTATTTTGAGCCCCACAGGTAGCTGTGGGGCTATTTTTATGCCCTTTTTGGAAAAATGTACCGAAGAATTTTTCTTGCCAAATTCCCAAATTTATATTAGAATTAACTCAAAAGTGGGGAAAAGTGGAGGCGTTTTCCTATACCGGACCCTATGTGGAGCCTCCGAAAACGGAAAAAACACAAGAAAATTAAAAATTTTTTAAGAATTTATAAATCATACAAGTAGTAACAAGGTGATAAAACGATACAATATATTGTGCTTTTAACGCCCCACAGGCTTCTGTGGGGCGTTTTTTTGCGCTTTTTTGGAAAAATGTACCGAACAATAATGCTTGCCAAATTCCCATTTTTATATTAAAATTAACTCAAAAGTGGGGGAAAGTGGTGGCAAAGTACCACAAAGTGGAGGAAAATGGTTTCCCCGGACGACAGGTGGTGATTGTGATGTTTATGGGCGAATACAATCATACATTGGACGTGAAAGGCAGGTTAATCATACCTTCAAAATTCCGAGATACGCTGGGAGAAAGCTTTATTGTAGCAAGAGGTATGGATGGCTGCTTATTTGTGTACTCCAATGATGCCTGGAATGACATTCACATGAAGATAAAAGAGCTTCCTTCACTGACCAATAAGGAGTCCAGACACTTTTCACGTTTTCTGCTGGCGGGTGCATCCGAGGTGGATGTGGACAAGCAGGGCAGGATCCTGGTGCCCCAGAATCTGCGGGAGTTTGCAGGACTTGATAAGGATGTGGTACTGGTGGGCGTAGGCGACCGTATCGAAATCTGGAACAAGGAGAAATGGGATGATATCAATCTGGCAGATAATATGGATGAAATTGCAGCTGCCATGGAGCGATTGGGACTGAGCATCTAGGAAGGATACGAAATGGAATTTAATCATTATTCGGTATTGCTACAGGAAACCATAGAGGAATTACAAATTAAACCGGATGGAATCTATGTGGATGGTACTTTGGGTGGTGGCGGACATTCCAAGGAAATTGCAAAGCGGCTTACCACAGGACATTTATATGGGTTTGATCAGGATGATGCGGCAATTGCTGCTGCAGGAGAGCGGTTAAAGGACTATCAGGATCAGGTAACCATTATTAGGAATAATTATTGTAATGCACGGGCGGCTCTATATGAGCTGGGTGTAGAGGGTGTGGATGGCATTGTGCTGGATTTGGGCGTGTCTTCCTATCAGTTAGATACAGAAGAGAGAG
>JAFUKK010000201.1 GCA_017473665.1 Lachnospiraceae bacterium | reverse complement strand
TATTACACTGAAGCCAGTCCAGCATTACCTCTGCCTTCTGGGTCACCATATCATACTCATAGAGCTTACTGGAACCGGAAATCAATAGCTTGCCCGCTCCTCCATCCTTAAGCTTTCCGTTCATATCCGGGAAATCCTTGTAGGTAGCCTTGACATTACCGGTAGCCTTGTCCAGTTCTGCCATCTCAACCCCACTCATACCATAATAGGTGGCCAGTACCTTTCCATCCTCTGTAATAAACATACCGCTAATCCAATCAGTACTTATGGTGAAGGTTTTCTTAAATACACCCTCCCCATCAAACATATGTATCTTGTTTTCACTGGAGCCGAATACATTACCTTCCGTATCCACTGCCAGGTACTGGATATAGCGGCTCTGCTCGTCAAACACCTCTTTTAAATCCCGGGCATAAACCTGGTTCATATCCTTATCATATTTACACAGATACGTGGTCTGGTCATTATAATTATACTCTTCCCCTTCCACATAAATAGGATAGATTGTATACAGTACATATACATTCCCTGCATTGTCAAAGGTAAAATTGCTCATATCGGATGAATATCCTTCCTCCAGGGGCTGGAATGAAGGTACCTCCAATAGATTCTCCGTATCAGGTGCCTCTATCTCTCTATAGCCAATACTGGAGCTGGCCTCCATTTTTTCAGGATCGTAAGTTTGAGAAGTATAGTACAATCTGTCCCCTACAAATTCAAGATTATATATGTGTTTATTCTCTTCCTGTTTCATAGTGATAAATTCCGGCACATACACATAACCGCTATTATCATTCTCTTGATTTGCATTATCTGCGGTGGTATCGCCACTACCACAGGCTACCAGAGATACACCCATCACTGCTGCCAGTGTCAGGGCAATACCCTTTGTCCAAAATTTTTTCATAAGCTGCCTCCTAACTGCTCTTATTGGGACGCCACGTCCCGTCTTACTTTGTTATTATAGCAAAGTATTGTTTAAAATACATTTTAAGAAATCGATAAATTGTTTAAGGTTTTCTAAAAAAATCTTTAGATTCCTTGGGATTCTGCCTTTTCTGTACCAAACGCTCCTTTTTCCGGTCTTTGCATATCATAATAAAAATTCCTATGTGAGATAATATCATGCAAGAAATCCCTTATAACCGTGATGCAGCCGTAGCTTATGCCCGCAGATGGGCCCTGAGTCGCAATCCCGCCTATTATGATTTTGAAAAAATCGGCGGTGACTGTACCAATTTTGCCTCCCAAAGTATTTATGCAGGGGCAAAGATAATGAACTATAAACCCACCATGGGCTGGTACTACCGTTCCTCCTACGATCGGGCTCCCGCCTGGACCGGAGTGGAGTATCTGTACAACTTCTTGATTAATAATAAATCCGTAGGCCCTTACGGTCATGTGGTTTCCCAACGGGAAGCAATGCCCGGAGATATCGTGCAGTTAGGCACTGCAGGAGGTGACTTTTATCATTCTCCCATGATTACGGCAGTATCGCCCATTATCCTGGTAGCTGCCCATACCTATGATGCTTTGGACCGTCCTTTATCCTCCTACATTTACGATGTGGCGCGGTTTATCCATATTGACGGGGTGCGAACCTGGTAAAATGTACTCCCTATTTCAATTTTTCGCATTTATTATGCAAAAGAGGAAATACTATCATGTATGAAGGGAGAAATAACATGCGCAAAAAATTTTTACTATATATGCTTATCTTAAGCACCCTGTTACTCACCGGCTGTGCCGGACAAAACACAGAAGACACGGAAAATCCCTCCGGCACCTCTTCCCAGCTGTTCCAAACCACTGACCAATCCCGTATGCGGTCACAGACCAAGACTGAGCGTACAGATTCCACTATGATGATTTCTAAAGAAGAGGCACAAAACATTGCTATGGCTCACGCGGAACTGACCCGGGAACAGGTAACCTTTACCAAAAGCAACCTGGATAAGGACGATGGCAGAGAAAAATATGAAATAGAGTTTCACACCCACGACTGGAAAGAATATGATTATGATATTGACCCCTACTCCGGACAGATACTGGGTTTTGATTGGGACGAGGAAGTTCATTAGTCCCTCAAATACAAATAACTTTCATCAATAAAAAAGCTCCCGTTGCCGGATTTACCGTCATACGGGAGCTTCTCATTCCTTACATTATCTCATAACCTTGTCAATAGCCTGCATCAGCCGCTCTTCCTGGAAGGGCTTTACAATAAAGTCTGCCACGCCCAATTCAATGGATCTGGCAATAAATTCTTTCTGAGCCATCGCAGAACAAATAATAATCTTGGCATTTGGATCAATGGCTTTAATACGCTCCAAAGCCTCCACACCATTCATCTCCGGCATGGTAATATCCATCAATGTCAGCTCCGGTCTCAATTCCGTAAACTTCTGAATCGCCTCCACTCCGGTGGATGCCTGTCCAATCATGGTATGCCCATTTCTCTCCAACATCTGCTTAATCGTCAAACACATAAACGCCGCATCATCTACTACTAATACCTTTGCCATAATGTCTCTCCCATCCTTTGTACCTTCGGATTATCAATCAATTTAGTAATTGTGCAACTGTTCATTTGAACATCCGTTTATATTCTAACACATTCTATATTTTTTAGGAAGTATTTTTATAGTTTAAAATAAAACAAGGTCCACGAATCTCTTCAGGGCCTTGCCATCCTTATCTATCATCACTATTTTCCTATCCTACTGCATCAACCAATGTTTGACTAAAGGCATCTCTATAAAACACAAGAGAGCCGGATTTCTCCGACTCTCTTAAGTATGCGTCCGCAAACACATAATGCAAAATGGCAAGAAATCCCGAATTTACTGGGTTGCATACACTTGCATACAAAATCCGCCACAAAACAAAATACGGCAAACCCTGATAAACTCTAGGTTTGCCGCACTTTTTAGATACTGCTGGTGGCCGGACTTGAACCGGCACGGGGTTGCCCCCGAGGGATTTTAAGTCCCTTGCGTCTGCCTATTCCGCCACACCAGCGGACTGGATGGAGGTGGATTCGAACCACCGAAGCAATTTGCAGCAGATTTACAGTCTGTCCCCTTTGGCCACTCGGGAATCCATCCATGTAGAACATATGTCCTAACCGTTTGAAATTGTATCATATGTTCCTACAAATTGCAAGAAAAATATTATTCCTGCTCACAGTCCTCTGTTTTTGCTTTAGGGGACACATATTTCAGCAACACAGCGCTGGTTTTAGGCCATTCAATCAGGATATGTCCATTATGAATCTCATACCCCTTTTTCCAAACAC
>JAFUKK010000200.1 GCA_017473665.1 Lachnospiraceae bacterium | reverse complement strand
GTTAGAATGGCCATGGGGCAGGTGGTGTGAAAAAGACTCTGGGTCAACAAAATATATATAATTATTATCAATAACGCAATCCGGCAGGCCCGAAGGTCTGCCAGAATACGTGAATATACTTTATTCAGATAGGTCATAATTTACTGATAAATCTTCTCGATTTCACTACTCATGGTGAATTCGTAGGTATCCTTGTTGGAACGTACCAGCTCGGTAAACATCTTGGTCAAATCATTGTAACCAGCTACGTTGGAGTACCAACTGAAAGTCATATCGGTGGTACTACCATGGAAACCGTTATTCACATTGCCATAATCCTGAATGCCGTCCTCGTAGATGATAACGTTGCTAAAGGACTTGGGCAGGTATACAGTCTGTGCGGTGAAGTCTCCGGTCACACTGGCTACAGTGGCGGTATAAATCACATAAACGGTATTATTACTGTACCATCCATTAGAATCCTTGGGCATCTGTACGATGGTACCTAAGTATTTCACATCAGATGCAGAGATATAGGAAGAATTCTGTGCGAAGTATGCATCGATGGAATCCTCGGTCTGGCTCTTCATTGCTTCTAAGCCTTCTTTGGTCATGTCATCAGGAGTGGTAACATAGCGGTCACCCTTCTCAATGGTGAATTCCTTAGAGGTTGCTTCCAACTGGTAACCCTGACGTAACAGGGATTTTTCGTCGTTGCCTACGGTTACGGTTACCTTATCGCCGATATCTAATCCGCTGCCGGGCTCTACAGTGTAGTATAAGCTCAATCCGGAAATGTTAACGTTGTCTACGTATACGTTCATCCTAGGTGCGATGCCGTTGGTCTGAAGTTCTACTTCTTCAAAAGCATCTATCTTGGTCAGTTTTTCCAAATCCTTTACCTTTACCTTGAATTCGGTATTGGTCAGCTTCAGACCGATCTTTTTCAGACGGTCAGCGTTGTGGCTGATGGTTACTTCTACTTGATCGCCATTGCTCAAGTCTTCATTAACGGACAAGCGGATGGAGATGTCATTCAGCAGATTGTTCAGAATATCAATCTCGCTGGAAGTAGGAGAGGTCAGGTTCACTGCATCCAGATGTAAGCCCACTCTGTCGAAATCATAGGAAGCAGTACCTACGGAGTTAAATCCGTTGAAGTTAACAGTTACGTAATCTTTCATATCCAGTTTTTTAGCGCCCAATTTGCCGGCAATTGCTACTACCACTACGATTACCAGGATAGCTGCGATACCGATGCCAATCAGCTTGCCCTTGCCTTTGCCGGATTTAGCAGGCTTAGCAGCTGCCTGAGGTGCAGCGGGCTTTGCACCGGCTACGGGAGTACCGCATCCGGGACAGAACTGCACATCATCATTCATTTGATTTCCACATTTTGAACAGTATTTCATATGTTTTCCTCCAGTTAGTAATGTTATGCAATAAATGCACGAAATTCCGTAATGGGAATTGAATATATTATAGTATATTTTCAGAAAATTTACAATATAAACCTTTTGGTTGTTTGAATGTGGATACCGGAAAATGGTGTATGCAACCTGTCATACCCTCCGCAGATTTCTCATACAATGTAGAGACTATTCTTAAGGGGTTTGCTTTTTGAAAGACTATATTGAAGAACGCGCCATGGGCATTGCAGAGTTTATCATTGAGAACAATGCCACCGTCAGACAGACAGCCAAGGCATTTGGTGTCAGCAAGAGTACTGTACATAAGGACGTCACGGAGCGATTGGTTCAGATTAACCCGACCCTGGCCAGAGAGGCCAGGAAGGTACTGGATGTGAATAAATCGGAGAGGCACATCAGAGGAGGTATGGCGACCCGGGAGAAGTATCAGCATCATTGTTAGAAATACACATCCCGGCTTTATCTGCCAAAAAGAAAGAAATACCGTAGGAAATCTTAGGAAATACTTAAAAAACCGGTGGGTCCATTGCCCTTACCGGTTTTTTTGTTTATAATACACCTAGTGTCCGCGACAGAGAGTCTGCGGAAGCGGGAAGAACAAGGAAAGGGAAGAAGAATATGACTTTAGCACAGGCACAGGCAAAGCTTCAGGAATACGGACAGGAGCATTTGCTGAAATATTATGAAGAATTAACAGGGGAGCAGCAGGAAGCATTGCTGGCACAGATTGCTGCTACAGATATGAGTATTTTATCTGCCGGTCAGAATAAAGAGACCGCAGTACAGAAGGGTGTGATCACTCCCCTGGCAGCTATGGAGCTGGATGAGATAGAGGCGAATAAGGAGAGCTTTACCGCCACCGGTATCGAAGCCATCCGTGCAGGCAAGGTGGGTGCGGTTCTTTTGGCAGGTGGCATGGGTACCAGATTGGGTTCTGATAATCCCAAGGGTATGTACAATGTAGGTATTACCAGAGAGCTTTATATTTTTGAGTGTTTGATTAATAATCTGCTGGATGTGGTGCGTCAGGCGGATGCATGGATTCATCTGTTTGTCATGACCAGTGATAAAAACCATGAGGCTACGGTGAATTTCCTTACAGAGCATGATTATTTCGGTTACAAGGGAGAATACGTACATTTCTTTATGCAGGAGATGGCGGCGGCTACCGATTACAATGGCAAGATTTATATGGAGTCCAAGTATCAGCTGTCTACCTCTCCCAATGGTAACGGTGGCTGGTTCGTATCCATGAAAAATAACGGTTTGCTGGATTTGGTACATAAGGCAGGCATTGAGTGGCTGAATGTATTTGCAGTGGACAATGTACTCCAGAGAATCGCAGATCCCTGCTTCATCGGTGCCACCATCCAGAAGAATTGCGTGGTAGGTTCCAAGGTAGTACGCAAAGCAGCTCCGGATGAAAAGGTGGGCGTTATGTGTCTGGAGGATGGCAGACCTTCCATCGTGGAATATTATGAGTTGACGGAAGAATTGATGAATGCCAAGGATGAAAAGGGGGATCCTGCTTACAACTTTGGCGTGATTCTGAATTACCTGTTCAAGGAGGATAGTCTGGAGCAGATGATGGCTTCCAACATGCCTTTGCATATTGTGGAGAAGAAGATTCCTTATATTGACGAAAATGCCCGGTTGATTAAGCCGGAGGAGCCCAACGGATATAAGTATGAGGGTCTGGTGCTGGATATGATTCATCAATTGGATAGTTGCCTGCCCTTTGAGGTAGTGCGTAGCAAAGAGTTTGCGCCTATCAAGAATAAGACCGGTGTGGACTCAGTAGAAAGTGCAAGAGCATTGTTGCAGGAGAACGGTGTAATATTGTAAAGGTGTATACCTAAAATAAGAGAGTGCACGCAGGCACATAGGGTGTTTTTATGAATGTGAAAAGGCCGGGCAGTTGATTTGTGATGCCCGGGACGGAGGAAGATATGGCTATTTTGGTAACAGGTGGTGCAGGCTTTATCGGCAGTCACACGGTAGTGGAGCTGCAGGAGGCCGGCTATGATGTGGTAGTTTTAGATAATTTAAGTAATTCCAGTGAGAAATCCCTGGAACGGGTGGAGAAGATTACAGGCAAGAAAGTACCTTTTTACAAGGCCGATATTTTGGACAGAGAGGCCTTGGAGCAGATTTTCGCTGCTGAAAAGATTGAAGCAGTAATTCACTTCGCAGGTCTCAAGGCGGTAGGTGAGTCCGTGGCAAAGCCCTGGGAGTATTATGAGAATAATATTGCAGGCACTTTGACATTGGTAGATGTGATGAGAAAGCATGGGGTGAAGAATATTATTTTCTCCTCCAGTGCTACGGTATATGGCAATCCGGCATTTATTCCCATTACCGAGGAATGTCCTAAGGGACAGTGTACCAATCCTTACGGCTGGACCAAGTCCATGCTGGAGCAGATTCTCAGTGATATCCAGAAGGCAGATAATGAGTGGAATGTGATTCTGCTGCGTTATTTCAATCCCATCGGCGCCCACAAAAGCGGTACTATGGGCGAGAATCCCAGCGGAATCCCCAACAATCTGATGCCCTATATCACTCAGGTGGCTGTGGGCAAGAGAGAGAAGTTGGGTGTATTCGGCAATGACTATGATACCCATGACGGTACCGGTGTGAGAGATTACATTCATGTGGTGGATTTGGCAAGAGGCCATGTAAAGGCACTGAAAAAGGTAGAAGAGAAAGCAGGACTGAAGATATACAATCTGGGTACCGGCGTAGGATATAGTGTATTAGATATTGTAAAGAATTTTGAAGAGGCTACGGGTGTAAAGATTCCTTATGAGATTCAGGCCCGTCGTCCCGGCGATATAGCTACCTGCTATTCCGATGCAGCCAAGGCTAGAGAAGAACTGGGCTGGGTAGCGCAGTACGGCATCCGGGAGATGTGTGAGGACTCCTGGCGCTGGCAGAAGAATAATCCCAATGGATATGAGGGGTAATGACTTAGTTCCGGCAAGAGGATATGCCCGATTTACATTCGGGCACACTTTCGTTACGTAAAAAACGTTGCGTTACTAAATTCGAAGAGCACTCGGAAGAAAAATCCGAGTGCTCTTTTACCTCATTAAGTAACGACGTTTTTTAAGTACCTGAATTGCAAACCGTGCATATTCTCTTGCCTGGATTAATGCAAAATAATAGTCCTCCAATGCTATTGTATGATGAAGAGTAACAGGGTCCCCACGGTGGGGAGTTACCCTGTTTTATGCTACATATAGGTACATAAAGATAAAATGGCAGATGCTGCCGCCCATGACGAACAGATGGAAGATTTCGTGGGAGCCGAAGTATTTGTGCTTGGAGTTGAAGAAGGGCAGCTTCAAGGCATAGATGACACCGCCGATGGTGTATACAATGCCGCCGCCCAAGAGCCATAGGAAGGCCGGAGTACTCAGGGTATCCAGCAGGGTACCAAAGATAAACACTGCAGTCCAGCCCATGGCGATATATAGGCAGGAGGAAAACCATTTGGGGCAGGTAATCCAAAACATTTTGATAAGGATGCCGGCCAGGGCGATTCCCCAGATGACTGTTAACAGGGTATATCCCAGTGCATTATCCAACACCACCAGGCATACCGGTGTATAGGAGCCGGCGATGAGGACAAAAATCATCATATGGTCGATGCGTTTAAATATTTTTAATTTGGCACCGGTCAGGTTCACAGAATGGTAGGTGGCACTGGAACCGTAGAGCAATACCATGCTGCCCATAAAAATGCACATGGCCGTGAATGTAACAGGGTCTTTGGTAATGCCGGACTTTACCAGTAGTGGTACTGCCGCAAAAAGAGCCATCATCATGGCGATGAAGTGAGTAATAGCGCTGCCGGGTTCCCGAATCGTAATCTGCATAATAGACCTCCCATTGATAATTATATTCCCTTATAGTATGCACTGTCAGATAATTGTTCATACAAAACAGTGACACAAAACAATCCAAAACGCGACAAGTAGTATTCAAAACTACATGTTACATTTCAAATACTACATCTCGCGTCGGAGAATGTCAATAAAGAATTTATAAAATATGGAAGTACGCCGGAAGTGCCAGTAGGCAGAATAAAGAAAAAGGAGCATATGAATACGCTCCTACATGTCATCCTCTTCGATGATTTGGATTTCCAAATAGTCGAAATCAATCTGTTCAATAAAGTTGTCCTGATAAAATCTGGCCTTATCGTGTCTTTTGAATTCTTGGACAGTTTTGTCAAGCCAGATGGGCTTGCCCAAATCAAAGGTATAGCAGACCTCATCCAACGCTTTGAATATTTTGTGGGTACGGGTATCCGCCTCGCTATTAGTAATGCAGATATCCTGCTGCATGCGGTTGTCTTTGAATATTTTGGCCCATAAACGAAACATAGGAGACCTCCTTTAGTAAATTCATAAATAAGTATAGCATATTTTCATATATTAAAAAAACATTAATATTCCCGCAAAGGCATACAATTCATTATGGAATTATGTTATACTGATATCAGGGAAATGGGAAGTGAGTATAAAGGGTATAAGGTATAGCAGGCAAACAATGAAGGTTTGTCAATATATGCGTGTATTGGAGGAAAGAAATGCAGGATAAGGTAGCTAACGGAGAAGGTATTGAGAGTTGGCAGGAGGTTACCCTGGTATATAATGCGGCACTGAGACAGGTGCAGACCAAGATGGAGATTTTGAATGATGAGTTTCAGCATGTACATCAGTACAATCCCATCGAGCATATCAAAGCCCGTATCAAAAATCCGGAGAGTATCGTAAAGAAACTGAGAAGACATGGTTATGAATCCACCATTGAAAATATGGTAAAACATATCAATGATATAGCGGGTATTCGTATCATCTGCTCATTTACCTCAGATATTTACCGTATTGCGGAGATGATTAGTGAGCAGAGAGATATTAAGGTCATAGGGGTAAAGGACTATATTACATATCCCAAAGCCAGTGGTTATAAGAGCTATCATATGATTGTGACTGTGCCGGTGTATCTGTCAGACCGTATCGTGGATACCAAGGTGGAGATACAGATTCGTACGGTAGCCATGGATTTCTGGGCCAGCCTGGAGCACAAGATTCACTACAAATTCGAGGGGGACGCTCCCGAGCATATCAAGAGTGAGTTAATAGAATGTTCCCGCATGGTAGCGGATTTGGACGCCAGGATGTT
>JAFUKK010000199.1 GCA_017473665.1 Lachnospiraceae bacterium | reverse complement strand
GTGTGGCAGAATACATATTTTGCGATATAAGGACAAGGATAACCAGTCATGTTACGTAAATTAGGTGGGTGCCTGATGCTTCTATGCATCTGCGTCCTATTCATGAATACAACTGTATATGCCGCAGAGGCTGATTATTTGAAGACCACCTTGGAAGCGGAGGGTTTCGCCCGTCCGGAGCGGCTCACCGACGGAGATACAGATACCTATTCCAAGACAACGGATGGGGGACAGATTACCCTTAGCAGGGAGGATGGTATCAGTGCCATTTATATTGAGTTTGACCGGATACCGGAGCAATGGACCTTGACAGACCCGGACACGGGAGAGCATGTCACCTGCGGTACCCAAGGCTATCTGCATGAATATGTGGATGTGGAGGCGCTGTTAGGTGAGACTGACAGGTTGCAGCTACAGTTCCCGGCAGGGACGGTGATAGCGGATATCTATGGATTTTCGGCAGGTGAGGTGCCCGGATGGGTACAGAGATGGGAGCCTGTCTGTGAGGAGGCGGATTTGTTGCTCATATCCTCCCATTCGGATGATGAGCAGCTGTTCTTTGCGGGCATGCTGCCCTATTATGCCATAGAGCGTGGACTTGAGGTGCAGGTGGCTTATGTGGTCCAGCATTTTGAGGTTAATGGCAGGGCCAATCACGTAAGGCATCATGAGCAGCTGGACGGTCTCTGGGCAGTGGGTGTGACCCATTATCCTCTGATGTCGGATTTTCCTGATTTATATGCAGAGTCCAAGGACAGGGACACTGCTTTTGCCCAGGCTTCTAAGGTATATGAAGCTCAGGGGATTACCTATGATGATTTTATTGCTTACATAACGAAGTGTCTGCGTCGGTGCAAGCCTCTGGTGGTGGTGTCCCACGACCTGGACGGGGAGTATGGTCACGGTACCCATGTACTGTGTGCTGCGGCGTTGACAGAAGCTATAGAGTATGCTGCGGATGCAGCCTATGACCCGGAGAGTGCTGACACATACGGTACCTGGAGGGTGGAAAAGACCTACTTACATTTGTACGAAGAAAACCCCATCCTAATGGATTGGGATACGCCCCTGGAGTCCCTGGGAGGCAAGACGCCCTTTCAGGTGACCCGGGAGGGCTTCGATTGTCACAAGAGCCAGCACTGGACCTGGTTTTATAAATGGATATACGGTACAGACTCCCGCCCTATTCATAAGGCTGCGGATATCCGTAGTTATTCCCCCTGCAAATTTGGTCTTTATGATAGTCAGGTGGGAGCGGATGTAGCCGGTGGCGACTTCTTTGAGCATGTGCCCAGTTATGCACAGCGGGCCATAGCTGCAGCGGAGGCGGAAGCAGCTGCCAAAGCAGCGGCAGAAGAGGCAGCCCGGGAGCAGGAGAGACTGGAGCGGATAGCGGCGGAGCAGCGGATGGTAGCCGAGAGCTGTCGGATGATGATGGCCCTGGTGGATGCCAGATGTGCAGGCAGTAGAAAGTAAAGCGCCCCAGAGAGTCGGTGTAGTGTGAGACAGCAGGACAGGTAACCTGATGTACAATAGCATGAACAGGTACGAAAGCGGACATGAGGATGGATACGAGAACAGACATGAGAATGGATGAAAAGACGGAAGTGAATGAAATCATGAATACAGACTTGCAGGGATTGACCGTGATTATTCCCGCTTACAAACCGGAACCGGGACTGGGGGACATGGTGCAGGAGCTGATGGCAGCAGGATTTGAAACCATTTTGGTGGTAGATGACGGTAGCGGTGAGGGCTATGAGGATATTTTTGCTCAGGCCCGGCAGTTGCCCGGATGCACTGTGCTACAGCATGAAGTCAATCGAGGCAAGGGAGCGGCCCTGAGAACCGCTTTTAGGTATGTACTGGACACCTTTCCGGAGAGCCGGGGGGTGGTCACTGCGGATGCAGACGGCCAGCATCTGGTCCGGGATATTGTGGCAGTGGCCCGGGCGGTAGCTGAGAGCCGGCAGGTGGTATTGGGAGTGCGGGATTTTACAGACCCCAAGGTACCTGCCAGAAGTAAATTCGGCAATAATATGACCCGTGGCGTATTCCGGTTATTCTTTGGGATGAAGATACAGGACACCCAGACGGGCCTGCGTGGGATTCCCACGGAGTATCTGGAGCAGATGTTGCAGCCCGGAGGTGACAGGTATGAGTATGAGACCAATATGCTCTTTCATATCAACAGACGGGGCATTCCCTATCAGCAAGTGCCCATTTCCACGGTATACATAGATGAAAACAGTACCTCCCATTTCCGGGTGGTACGGGACAGTATCCGTATTTATGGATTGATTTTAAAGTATTTATTTAGCTCCGTAGGGGCGTCAGTGATAGATGCGCTGGTGTTTTATATCATGAAAAAGGGGGCATTTTTGGCTTTCCTGCCCATACCCCTTACCTTTACGGCGGCTTTTATCGCCCGGGCAGTATCTTCCATCACCAATTATCTGGTAAATGCAAAAGTGGTATTTGGTGACCGGGCAGGTATCCGTACCTTGGTGAAGTATTATATATTGGCTATATTCCAGATTATGGTATCTGCGGTATTGGTATTTACCACAGAGCATTTGCTGGATATCTGGTCGCCGGCCTTATCCACCCTGGTGAAGGTAGCGGTGGATACCATATTATTCTTTTTTAGCTTCCGTATACAGCATAAGTGGGTATTTGGAGGCGAGAGGCTTGGAGAGGAAACACAGGATGAAAGAAAAGAAAGTAACCTTTAAAAAAATATATTTGTGCCTATGTATATGCCTGATTTTGGTCATGGCAGCAGTGCTATTTTATGTGAACCGTCTGCTTCATCAGTATGAGCAGCTGCGTCCCGAGCGACAGGTGCAGCAGGTCATGGACCAAATGGCAGAGGATGCGGCAGGCAGTGAATTTTGGAAAAAATATGCCCTGCCTCAGGTGCAGGCAGGTAAATATGAGCAACATATGGATGTGCAGCAGGTCTATCAGCAGCTTTATACCCGGGGAGAACTGGATTTTGCAGTCAAAAATGGTGCCCAGGGTGAGGATGAACAGCTCTATCAGATATCTAGTAACGGGATGCCTGTGGCCGAAGTGCGGCTAAGAGCTAAGGGGCCTGCAGAGACCAAGCTGGCAGTGTTGAGTTTCCGGGAATGGACGGTGACCAATGTAAAGCCGCTTTTGGATGCGAAGGATTATACCCTATCCCTGCCGGATGATTTCCGTGTATGGGTGAACGGCATAGAGATACCGCCGGTGGAGACATCCTCCGGCAGTGGGGAAGAGATTACCTATACCTTGGAAAAGCTCTATCTACAGCCTCAATTGGAAATCAAAGACCAATTAGGGGAAAAGGTAGCTTATTCCTTTAAAGAGCAACAGATAAAAGCGGAATTTTATAATTATGCTTTGACCCTGCCCGGTACCTTACAGGTGACTGTGGATGGGGAGACCCTGGCAGGAGAGGCAGTGGACCCATACCGTACTTATTATCAGATTCGTTCCTTACAAAAACCCAAGGTGTGTATTTCCGATGACTGGGGTAATACAGTGGAGTATCAGGGAGAGAGTCATCTGCCCCTGACCTACATGACCATCCGTGGTGAGGAGGGATATACAGTACAGGCTTTGGGAGAGGAGATTCCTGAGGCAGCAGTAAAGGCATCTGCCAATCCGGAGTACAGTTTCTTGCAGGACTATGTGGAGCAGCTTCCCACCATCAAGGAATATGCCATTGCGATATTGGCGGATGATGCGGAAATCACTGTCAAGGATGCTCTGGGAGAAGCGGTATTGCTTCCCGAGGACAAGACCTTGCATGATTTGGTAGGTAGTATCCGGGGAGCGGAGCAGGTACCGGAGCAGATAGCAAAGGAAGTGGATGTACTGGAGGCAGCCCGCAATTGGAGTCTGTTTATGTCCAATGACCTGCCCTTTGCTCAGGCTTCCCGACATTTGCTGGCAGGCTCTTACCAGTATGAGGTGGCCCGTAAATATGCTACCGGTGTGGATATCCGGTTTACCAGTGCCCATACTTTGATGGACCCGGCATTTACCAAGGAGCAGGTGACCAATTATATACAACTGGCGGACAATTGTTTTTCCGTGGATATTAGTTTTGTAAAGCATATGCGGCTAAAAACGGGCCGTAAGGTGGATGACCCCATGAACGACAGATTCTACTTTGTAAAGTATGATGATACGGAGGATGGTGTGGACAATCCCCAGTGGAAGATTGCCGGTATGAAGGAGATTGTAAACAATGAATGAGCAGATAAGGACAGAAAAGAAGAGCCTTTGGAGAACCCTGGGCCGATGGACCGGTAGATTCCTGCTTTGCCTGGTGACTGTGGCGGCAGCCCTGGTGATTACCCTCTTTTTGGCACTGAAGATGCTGTGTTCCCCGGCTTTTCCCCATGTACAGCAGACTTTTGTAACTACCATTTTAGAAACAGGACAGTTGAAATTCCTGGCGTCCTGGTTTTTATCACCGAAAGAGATTCAGACCATTGTGGATAGTAATTCCATGAAGGCTTTTAATGTGGAGGTCAATACAGACCTGATCAAAAGCGGTAATTTCGGTAAGGTGGATGTACAGGGCAGCGAGGAAGCCAAGGAGATGGAGGAGATTGAAATCGTGGAGGTGGCCGGTACCACTTATACCGGTACCATGATGATCGTAAAGGACCCTTCCCGGATCAGTCTGGCCACCATCTACCCCTGGAGGGAAAAGGGTGTGACCCTGGATAAGCTGGTGAATGATAATGGCGCCATTGCCGGTATCAATGGAGGACTATACAATTCCAAGAATAATACCGGAGGAAGCCCCCATGGGGTAATCGTATCCGGTGGAGAGATACAGTATAACAAGCCCCAAGAGTATAGAGGGTTGGTGTTAATCGGCTTTACGGAGGACCATATCCTGCAGATTGTGGACATCTCCCAAATGAGTGAGGCGGATGTGGTACAGCTGGTGGAGGATATGAAGATCCGGGATGCGGTGACCTTCCAGGAGGAAGCCAGCGATGCCAACAATCATTTTGTACAGCTGATTATTAATAATGAGGCCCGTGAGATGAACGGCATGGGTAGTGGATTGAATCCCCGGACCGCCATTGGTCAGAGGGAGGATGGAGCGGTGCTGATGTTTGTCACCGATGGACGAGGCAAATCAGGTCATCTGGGAGCCTCCTGTGCGGATTTGATCAGTGTCATGGAAGATTTTGGTGCAGTGAATGCGGCCAATCTGGATGGAGGCAGTTCCTCCTGCATGTACTATGACGGTGAGTATTTAATGACCAGTGTGACCTTCTATTATGATAATTCCTCCTGGCGGTTGCCTGCGGGATTTATCGTAAAATAACAGGAAAGACCAAAAGAGAAGACTTATGAGAACGAAACATACGATAAGATGGATGACCATGGCAGTGCTGACCGGTTTGCTATGCACCGGTTGCACGCCCCGGGAGGAGCCCACGCCACAGGTGGTATCAGCGGTGGCGTCGGTGGACCAAGTGGCTGTACAAATGATATATGCGGAGCCGGAGCCCATACCGGAGCCTGAACCGGAGCCGGTATTTCAGGAATATGATATTGAATTGATGGCTATCGGGGATAATCTGATGCATATGGGCATCGTATATACCGGCAAACAAAAGGATGGCAGCTACAACTATGACTGTCTGTTTGATGAGCTGACTCCCTTTTTGGAGGAGGCAGAGGTAAAAGTAATCAATCAGGAGACCATCCTGGCAGGAAATGACCTGGGATTTTCCGGATACCCCAAGTTTAATTCTCCTACGGAGGTGGGGGATGCCATTGGAGCGGCAGGCTTTAACGTGGTGCTCCATGCTTCCAATCATTCGGGAGATAAGGGAATTGAAGGATTGCAGAATTGTGTGACCTTCTGGGAAAGTCATCCGGAAGTACTGATGACCGGTATCCATAAGGAAGCAGCTTCCAGCCATGAGATTCCCATACTGACCATAGGAGATATTGATTTTGCTATTTTGAATTATACCTACAGTGCCAATTCCTCTACTTTGAAGAAGGAGCTGCGGGGACATTTGAATATGCTTTGCAACTGGAATGAGGAGAACGGACAGATTGATTTTAAGGTCCTGCATCCCCAGGTGCTGGCGGATATTGCGGCAGCAGAGGAACTGGCGGACGTGACCATTGTATTTCCTCATTGGGGCAATGAATACAGGACCAAGCCGTCCCAGTATCAGCAGGAATTTGCCCGGCAGATGACAGAAGCGGGAGCGGACCTGATCATCGGTACCCATCCCCATGTGATTCAGCCGGTGGAATGGGTGGAAAGTGATAATGGGAACAGGGCATTGTGTTACTATTCCCTGGGTAATTATGTGTCCACCCAGAAGCAGACCCAGTGTATGCTGGAGGCTATGGCCTGGGTGACCTTCACCGTAAAAGAGGATGGTATTGTGCTGGCTGAGGAAAAGAGTGGCGTACTGCCCATGGTGTGTCATTATAAGAGCGGCCCGGTGCGACTGCAGCAGGTGTATCTGTTGGAGGAGTACACGGAGGAGCTGGCCGCTGCCCATGGCATCAAACAGTACGGCCAAGTGGAACTAAAATTGGATGAATTGCAGCAGTGGAGTCAGGAGATTCTGGGGGATTGGGTGATTACCGCAGCAGAGGCTCTGGAGGAATAGGATATGAGTATGGAACAAAACTATGAATTGACACAAAAGATTCAGGACAGTGTGAACAGTATTTTTGTGGGCAAGGAGCAGGTAGTGGAAAAGGTGCTCATCTGTCTGTTGGCAGGAGGCCATGTATTGCTGGAGGATGTGCCCGGTGTGGGTAAGACCACTCTGGCCCGGACCCTGGCAAAGGCTACGGACTGTTCCTGGGCCAGAGTGCAGTGTACTCCCGATACTCTGCCCGGAGATATTGTGGGGATGTCTGTGTACAATATGAAGACCGGGGAATTTGAACAGCGGGACGGTGTCATCATGCATCAGATTGTGTTGGTGGATGAAATCAATCGTACCTCTCCCAAGACCCAGGCCGGTTTGCTGGAGGCTATGGGAGAGGGGCAGGTCACTGTGGATGGTGTGACCCGGCAGCTGCCGGAGCCCTTTATGGTCATTGCTACCCAGAATCCTGTGGATTTTTTGGGTACCTATCCATTGCCGGAGGCTCAGATGGATAGATTTATGATGCGTATCTCTATTGGTTATCCTACCCGGGAGCAGGAGATTAAGATGGCTTCTCTATTTTTGGAGGGCAAGACTCCCGATACGCTGGAAAATGCTTGTAAGCCGGAGGATATATTGGAATTACGTAAAGCGGTGGAACAGGTGGCCGTGAAGCCTTCTGTGCTGGGGTATGTGGAGGATATTGTGGATCTGACCAGAAAGGACCCGCATTTTCTGTATGGCATTAGTCCCCGGGGGATGCTGGCGCTGGTTAGAGGTGCTCAGGCAAGAGCTTTTTTGGAGCAGAGGGACTATGTAAAGCCGGATGATGTAAAATATGTGGCTGAGGCGATACTCATGCACAGGCTGGTATTGACCTCAGAAGCTAAGATTATGAAGACGGATGCAGCGACGATATTAAAGAGCCTGTTATTAAAGGCAAAGGTACCTGCTTAGGAGAGCGTGTTATGAGGTGGCGCAGGATAGTATGGTTTATATTGTGGATTATATCACTGGTAGGGATATCCTATTATGGTGGTATTATTAGTTATACCCTTTTTTGGGGACTGACCATGATTCCCGTGCTGTCATGTATCTATCTGGTGGCGGTGTTTGTAGGGTTTAAGATTTATCAGGAGATAGAGAGCAGGACAATCGTATGTAAGGAACCTATGCCCTATTTCTTCGCCCTGCCCAATGAGGGGTACTATGCGTTTGCAGGTATCAGTGTACGTCTGTTTTCCAAATTGTCCTACGTGACGGATATGGGGGAAGATGAGGAGTATGAGCTTTTGCCCGGAGATAAATATGAATATCATACCCGACTGATTTGCAAGTATCGTGGAGAGTATGAAGTGGGTGTGAAGGAGGTCATACTGACCGATTGTTTCCGGCTGTTTAGGTTCAAGTATAGGATAGATGGGACTATTAAGGCACTGGTATATCCCAGAGTGATACATATGGCAGAAGTGGAGAGCCTCAAGGATATCTTGAATGTGAGTAGTCTGATGATTCCTTTGGAACAGACGGAACCGGATGTGGTGACCAGAGACTACATTCCGGGAGATGCGTTAAAGTATATCCACTGGAAGGTTTCTGCCAAGGAGCAGCAGCTAAAGACCCGAAATATGCAAGGGGAACGCAAACAGGATATATGGCTGGTATATGACACCTGCCGTTATGACAGGGATGAATATGTGTATATGCCTCTGGAGAACCAGATACTGGAGACCGTGCTGGCGCTGGTGGCCTATCTGGCAGAGAAGAATATAGATGTTACTGTATGTCACAGTCAAAGAGGACTACAAAACAGCACAGTCCGGGGGCTTAGTCAGTTTCAGGTATTTTATGAGGAAACTGCCCATGTGGTATTCAGTGAAGAAGAAAATATAGCCGTAACAATGGAACAGTTAAGCAGTGGGGCAGGTATTTTGTCCGTCCAAACCATGCTGGTGGTATCCCATCAGGGAGATGAGGCTTTTTTGAATCGGCTGCAGGCACTGACTCTGCAGGGAATCCATATTATCTGGTACCTGATTACGGACGAAAATGCCGAAGCATATCTGCGGCAGAGTAGCAGTAGATTGAAAATAGTAGTGCTGCCGATAGAGGGCAATCTGGAGGATTTATTATGATGGAAAAAAGATTTGTTGCCCTGTATCCCATCGGCTATCGGCTGCTGCAGGCAGCGCTTTTAACCGGTGTATTAATCGGATGCGGCAGATATGTGGGGATTCCCAAGGCAGGGATTTCCCATTGGTTGGTGTCTTTGGGGGTGCTGGCTTTGTTGGCGGGCATCCATTACGGTAAAGTCAATGAAAAGATTATCTTTACAGGGATTTTGACCCTGGGAGTAGTGATTATTATTCCTCTATTGGGAGCCGGTCAGATAGGTGGTTTTGCAGAGAATTACTTTTATTGGTTACTGGGTAGTAAGGAATATGAGAGACAGTGGCAGTGGGGCTATGAACTGATGCAATGTGTATGGATCAGTGGTGTAAGCTACGCTTTTCAGATACCTGCGACCCAATCCCCTATGTTAAAAAGAGGACTGGCGGCGGTGCTGGGGGGAGCATTGCTCCTGTGCCTATTTTTTGAAATAGAAATAGCCCATGTAGGGGTAGCAGCGGCCCTGGGACTCATAATGCTTAATTACGTGGAATGGACCCGGGAGCGTTGGCAAAAGCGGAAAGAAAGAGACCAGAGGGAATACATATTATATATGACTCCTTTTTTGGTGGTATATTTGGTGCTGGTACTGATGATGCCCACCCGGGAGGAGCCCTATGACTGGCAGTTTGCCAAGACCGTATACCATCATGTAAAGGAGAGCCTGATTAACTTTGTGGACAGCATCGGCAGAGACGGCAGGGAGGATTTTGGTCTATCCATGGGTGGGTTTTCCGAGGAAGGCAAATTGCGTAGAGGCTTGTTTCGGGGCAATCGGGAATTGCTTACAGTACGGAGCGGCGAAGGGTTGACCACCAATGTATATTTGGACGGTAAGTGCTATGATATCTTTGACGGACGGGATTGGGAACAGACGGACTATGAGGATGTGTGTGAGTATCCCTTGGATATGTTAGAGACAATGTATGCGGTAGAGCGGTTTGATCCGGAGGCGGTGGATAATTATGTACTGTATTCCAGATTGAATCTTACATACAAACGGTTTCATACAGGGATTATTTTTGTTCCTTCCAAAATGAAGGACATATCCGTCCGGGATTACCTGAAAAGTAATGGTGCGTTCCGTTTCCCGCAGACCCAAGGCCGCGGTACGGAGTACCGGACAGAGTTTTACCAGCTGAATAGGACCAATCCTGAATTTAACAATCTGTTGGAGACCCGGCTGGAGGAAGATGAAGAGGTTTGGCAGAGGGTAGTGGATACTTATTATCAACCTATGGAAAAGCCTTTCTCATTGGAAATGCTGGAGGATTATCGTCGGCAGATGCAGGAGATTTATCTCCGGGATGTGGAATTGTCAGAAGATTTGCAGGCGTATGTGCAGGAGATTACCGCAGATTGTGAGACGGATATACAAAAGCTGCAGGCCATAGAGCAGACATTGTCCGGGTATCAATATACCAGAACCCCCGGGGAACTGCCTGCCTGGGTGGAAAGTCAGGAGGATTTTCTGGAATATTTTCTTTTGGATAGTCAAAGGGGGTATTGCTCCTATTTTGCCACAGCTTTCGTATTGTTGGCCCGGGCAGAAGGATTCCCGGCCAGATATGTGGAGGGATTTTGTGTAGCCACCAACAAGGAACGGGCAATGACTGTCACCTCTGACATGGTCCATGCATGGCCGGAGGTATATATAGAGGGTGTGGGTTGGATTCCCTTTGAACCCACGCCGGGATACGGAGCCCTGCGCTATGAGGGGTGGAAGGTGAAAGCACCGGTGGATTATGAGAATGAGTATTATGGTGGCATTTCTCAGTGGCAGCCCCCTGTGGAGGAGCCGGAGATACCGGTACAGGAGGAAGTGCTTGTGGAAGAACAGGATACTTCCGGGCGGTCCTGGGCGGTGCTGGGTATCAGTCTGATGATTATGCTGGGCATCTGCTTGATATTGCTAATCATAGAAGGGCTGTTTACGGCTTACCGCTATCGTCGCATGTCCCTAAAGGAGCAGTTTGTCACG
>JAFUKK010000198.1 GCA_017473665.1 Lachnospiraceae bacterium | reverse complement strand
TTACCAGTGCGGTATACAGAGTCATGTACGCATTGATCTTATCCTGCTCCATACCCTTTGCCCAGAAACGCTCACGACCACGTCTTACGTACCAGTTACTCATTTCATCCACAAAGGAATCCAATGCTCTGGCAGCCTCAGGGATACGATAGTTGCCCAGGTGATCATCCACTGCCTTCACTACAGAATTCAGCTTGGATAAGAGCCACTTATCCATAACGGTTAATTTGTCATATTCCAATGCGTACTTAGTAGCATCAAACTCATCGATATTTGCATAGAGTACAAAGAAGGAATAGGTATTCCACAGGGTACTCATAAACTTACGCTGGCCTTCCACAACAGCCTTGCCATGGAAACGGTTGGGCAGCCAGGGTGCGGAATTGATGTAGAAGTACCATCTGATAGCATCTGCACCATACTGCTCCAGTGCATCGAAGGGATCCACCGCATTACCCTTGGACTTACTCATCTTCTGGCCGTTTTCATCCTGTACATGTCCCAGTACGATTACATTCTCATAGGGAGACTTATTAAATAACAGGGTGGAAATAGCCATCAGGGAATGGAACCATCCTCTGGTCTGGTCTACTGCCTCGGAAATAAACTGTGCCGGGAACTGTGCCTCAAAGAGCTCCTTATTTTCAAAAGGATAATGATGCTGTGCAAAGGGCATTGCTCCGGAGTCAAACCAGCAGTCGATAACCTCAGGTACACGATGCATGGTCTTACCACAATCGGGACATACAAAGGTCACTTCATCAATATAAGGTCTGTGCAGCTCTACCTGGGCGTCAGAGGGCTTACCGCTACGCTCTGCCAGCTCTGCACGGCTGCCGATACATTCCTGATGTCCACAGCCTTCACACTCCCAGATATTTAAGGGAGTACCCCGGTAACGGTTACGGGAAATTGCCCAGTCCTGGATATTCTCCAGCCAATTACCGAAACGTCCCTTACCGATGGATTCAGGTATCCAGTTAACAGTATTATTATTGCGGATCAAATCTTCCTTTACTGCAGTTTCCTTGATATACCAGGACTCACGCGCATAGTAAATCAGAGGAGTGTCACATCTCCAGCAGTGAGGATACTCATGTTCAAACTTAGGCGCGTCATAAAGCTTGCCGGCAGCATCTAGATCCTTCAGAATCACAGGGTCTGCATCCTTTACAAACATACCTGCGTAAGCAGTCTCTTCGGTCATCTCACCCTTGCCGTTTACAAACTGTACGAAGGGCAGGTCATATTTACGTCCTACCTGGGCATCATCCTCACCAAAGGCGGGTGCAATGTGTACGATACCGGTACCGTCGGACATGGTTACATAACCATCACAGGTCACATAATGGGCTTTCTTATTCTGCTTTGCAGCAACATCCACAGCCCAAGGGAACAGGGACTCATATTCTTTGTATTCCAAATCCTTGCCCTTGTAAGTCTCCAGTACTTCATAAGCAGCTACGCCGTTTTCTTTGTCTGCCAGCTTACCCAGTACTGCATCCAGCAGAGCCTGAGCCATATAATAGGTACGGCCGTCAGCAGCCTTTACCTTGCAGTAATTCTCATCAGGGTTTACACAAAGTGCCACGTTGGAGGGCAGAGTCCAGGGTGTGGTGGTCCATACCAGGAAGAACGCATCCTCACCGGTGACCTTGAAGGACGCGATAGCAGAACGCTCCTTTACGGTCTTATAGCCCTGGGATACCTCTGCCGAAGACAGAGGGGTACCGCAACGGGGACAGTAGGGTACAATCTTAAAGCCCTTGTATAAAAGCTGCTTATTCCAGATTTCCTTCAGTGCCCACCATTCGGACTCAATAAAATTGTCATCATAGGTTACATAAGGATTGTCCATATCTGCCCAGAAACCAACGGTACCGGAGAAATCCTCCCACATACCCTTATATTTCCATACGGATTCCTTACACTTACAGATAAAGGGCTCCATACCGTATTCTTCAATCTGTTCCTTACCGTTTAAGCCCAGAAGCTTTTCTACCTCCAGCTCTACAGGCAGACCATGGGTATCCCAGCCTGCCTTACGGGGCACCATATAACCCTTCATGGTACGATATCTGGGAATCATATCCTTGATTACTCGGGTCAGCACATGACCGATATGGGGCTTACCATTGGCGGTAGGCGGTCCGTCATAGAAGGTATATGTAGGGCCTTCCTTGCGGCTTTCCATACTCTTTTCAAAAATATTGTTGTCCTTCCAGAACTTTTCTACGTTTTTCTCACGCTGCACAAAATTCAGATCTGTTGATACCTGCTTATACATAGCATTCCTTCCTTTCCTTACAACTAAAAAAGGCTCCGTCCCGTAATAGGACGAAGCCGTTAATATGCATCGCAACCACCTGTTACATCATACGTTCTCCACCTAACAGAGAATTATATGGTATCCGGTAACGGCGGAAAACCGTCCGGGACTACTGGTACTCGTCACACTTTCCTTTGGTCCTGGCTGCTCAGGAGTGATTTTCCATGCATCCTTACTCAGACCGGTCTCACACCAACACCGGCTCGCTGTGCCTTTGGGGAATCTGTACTCTCTCCGTCGTTGCATTTGCTACAATTACAAGCATTTTAAATCTAAATAAAGCAATTGTCAAGCTTGCTTTCACATTTCCCTCCTACTATAATAAAAATATACCTATGAAAAGGAGGCTCCGCCTATGAGTAACAAGGGAAAAGGCAAGATTGCCTATACTTTACACGCCATATATATACTCCCCATGCTTTTCCTGTGTCTGCTGATTATTTTGATTGCCAATAACCGCATTCATCATCTGATGCACAAGGAGGTGGAGAACTCACTGAAAAATGTGTCCGGCAATATCGTCCGCATGCTGGATATGGCCTATCCCGGCGATTACCATATCCGGGGAGACCTGGCTCTTTCCCTGTTCAAGGGCGAGCAAGACCTGACATTGCAAAGCCGGCTCCTGGATGATATCCACTCCGATACCGGACTGGATATCACCCTTTTCTATCAGGACACCCGTATCCTGACCACCATCAAAGACAAAGATGGTAAGCGTATTATCGGTACCCCTGCACCGGAACAGGTGAACCGGGATGTTTTGACCGATGGCAATGCCTGCTTTTATGAAAATGCCATTATATATGGAGAGACCTTTTTCTCCTACTATACTCCCCTTTATAATGGGGATGGCTCCATTGCCGGTATGCTTTTTGTGGGCAAATCCACCCGGCAGATTACAGAGGATATAAACCGGTGTATTATCCCTTTGGTGGCCGCGGTCATTGTGGCGGTTACGCTGATTACCGCCTTCACCGTCCTGTTCAGCAGGGGATTTGTGGCTGATTTGCACAAAATCAGAACCTTCCTCCGGGAAGTATCCGCCGGCGAAATGACTGCCAAACTG
>JAFUKK010000197.1 GCA_017473665.1 Lachnospiraceae bacterium | reverse complement strand
TTCATAAAGCATTTGCGCCAATCCCAGACTGCTATTCTCTGCAGTATCCGCAGATAACTCCTGTACCATCCGGTCCTTGTAATAATCCAACATGGAGGAAGTAGAACCTGAGCCCTCCTCATTCTTAGGAATGGTCTTTAGCATACCCTTATACATCTGCTCAACAAAGTAAGCCTCAAACTGCTTGCACGCATCCATCAACTCCTCATCAGTGGCCTTGGAATAGTCACCTGCCAGCTGATTTTCCAG
Source organism: Lachnospiraceae bacterium (assembly GCA_017473665.1). GTDB lineage: Bacteria > Bacillota > Clostridia > Lachnospirales > Lachnospiraceae > Acetatifactor. The sequence goes on along the minus strand of JAFUKK010000197.1, from coordinate 5,372 downwards.
TTTGCCGGCCGCTTGACCGGATGCCGAGGAATAAATGTCACTATACATTGAAGAAATATTGCCAATATCCATACACAACCCCGCCTTTCATTCCAAAACAGAAGATATTATGTAAAATCCATTATCTTCTCAGGTTATTTGCCTGTTGCATCATCTCATCAGATGCGGTAATTGCTTTGGAATTTAACTCGTAAGCACGCTGTGCCACAATCATATTTACCATTTCATCCACTACTTGTACATTGGATCCTTCCAAATATCCCTGTATGATATCACTACGCTCCACAGTATTGCTGGTAGCTTCATTAATAGGCTGGCCGCTGGCCGCTGTGACCTGATAGCGGCTATCACTGAGCTTTTCCAAACCGTTAGGATTATTAAACTGAAATACGCCAATCTTTATGCCAATAGGCTGGTCATTATTATTTTCATCAGGATAACATACCTCGCCATCCTTTGTAATGGTGATATTACTCACCACATATTTTTCATCCAAAACAATGGGCTTGCCATTGGAATCCAATACAGGTAAACCCTCACTGGTAGCCAGCATATTGCCTCTCTCTGCCAAAGTAAACTGGAAATTACCATTACGGGTGTAATAGGTCTGTCCATCTGCACCTTTCACGGAAAAGAAACCTTTACCATCAATAGCAAACGCTGTAGGACTCTCAGATGCCAGAAAGCTACCTGTGGTAAAAATAGAGGAGATGGACGCATTACGCACACCCAAGCCAACCTGTGCACTACTGGGCTTCTGCTCACCATTGGCACTGGTAGTACGGGTCTGAATATTCTGATACAAAAGTGTCTTGAATTCATTTACCTGGGTCTTATATCCCATAGTATTTACATTTGCCAGGTTGTTGGCAATGGTATCTACATTATTCTGCTGTGCAATCATGCCTGTAGCTGCTGTCCATAAACTACGTACCATACTTGTCTCACACCTTTCCGGTTATCTCTTTTGTTACTACTGTACTCTACCCAATTGATTTACGGCAATCTCCAAAGAATTGTCGTAAGTCTGTAATATCTTCTGGTTGGATTCATAGGCCCTGGTAATACTAATCATATTTACCATTTCGGACACCACGGACACATTGGACATCTCCAGATATCCGGATTTTATCTGTGCATCCGCAGGTTTTTCGGTGGCTCCCTTTAAAGCTTCATAATAGGTCTCACCATACTTTTCCAAATAATCATAATCTTCAAAATCCGTCACCTGAATCTGTGCTACCTTTCTCCCGCGCTGTTCAATGGTGCCATCCTCAAGAATAGAGGAGTCAGTAGCAGTATCCAACCGGATTCTTTTGTCATTTACATCCAGCACATAGTCCCCTTCCTGGGTCACCAGATAGCCATCCTTATTCAGCGTGAACTGACCGGCACGTGTATATTTGGTAGAGGTCTCTCCTGCCTTATTGGTAAACTCAATAGCAAAAAAGCCTTCCCCTGAAAGAGCCAAATCATAGGGACTATTGGTAATTCTGAAAGAGCCCTGCCCAAAGTCCACGTAGTTCTCGCCAATCTTGACACCCGGATTTTTTACGCCCAGGGGCTGCGCCAGTTTTTCACCTATGGTGGAGTCCTTGATCTTTACCGTAAGGATATCCTCAAAAGACTGGCTGGTAGACCCTTCTTTCTTATAACCTACGGTACTGGCATTGGCCAGATTATTGGTCATAATATCCATTCTGTTCTGCTCATTCACCATACCTGTATAAGCAGTATATAATCCCTTTAGCATCCGGCGTCCTCCTCTTAAGTGTTATTATCTGCATGGCGCATATATCCAGACAGCCCTCACAATGAGAGGATACCGTCCTAGTCTCTGCTGCCTGCCAGGAACTCTACGTATTTACCGGTACCAACAGCTACTGCGGTCATAGGGTCCTCAGCAGTCATGGTATTAATACCGGTCTTTTCATAAATCAAATCCTCCAAGCCACACAATAAGCTACCGCCACCGGTAAGTACGATACCTCTTTCAGCGATATCCGCTGCCAGCTCAGGGGGAGTTTTCTCAAGTACACTATGGATAGTCTCTACAATCTGGGATGTGGTCTCTCTTAAAGCCTCTTCCATCTCCTCAGAGGATACAGTGACTGTCTCAGGCAGACCGGTTACCAGGTTACGGCCACGGCAATCCATGGTGTCTACCTCAGGTCTCTTGAAAGCACATCCAATCTTTATCTTCATATCCTCTGCGGTTCTCTCACCAATCAGAAGATTATGCTTTTTCCTCATATAACGAACAATAGCTTCGTCGAAGTCGTCGCCGGCAATCTTTATAGATTCGCTGACTACGGTACCACCCAGGGAAATTACCGCGATGTCGGAGGTACCACCACCGATATCTACGATCATATTGCCACAAGGCTTGGAAATATCGATACCTGCACCAATTGCTGCTGCAATGGGCTCCTCGATAATAGCCACTTCCCTGGCACCTGCCTGGTAAGTAGCATCCTCTACCGCCTTCTTCTCTACCTCAGTGACACCACTGGGTACGCACACTGCGATACGAGGCTTACGGAAGCTTCTGCGGCCCAGGGCCTTCTGGATGAAATACTTCATCATCTTCTCAGTCACGGTATAGTCAGAAATAACACCCTGACGCAGGGGACGTACTGCTACAATATTGCCGGGGGTTCTACCCAGCATCAAACGCGCGTCCTCTCCTATGGCCTTAATCTTGTCTGTGTCTCTATCGAAAGCTACTACAGAGGGCTCCTTTAATACTACGCCCTTTCCTCTGATGTAAACTAATATACTAGCTGTACCTAAATCTATTCCAATATCTGTACACTGCATAACATATACCCCTTTCTGCTGGTATTTTCGAGCGAAATAATACAAGGTATATTATAACTGAAACAATTGGAAATTCATAGGTCTTTATCAAATTTTTTTCTTATGATTTTATAAATTTTTGTGACAGGATTCTACCATTATCGTCTTACGATTCATTTTCGAAAATATTATCTGCTTTTCTGCTCTATTAACAAAAAAGAACGCATCCGAGGAACTCACTCCTTTGCCCTCCTTTGCGTCCATGCCAAAGCAGATAAAAACCGCTTTCAGAATATATATCGGATGCATAGAAAAAAACTTTAGGGGTATTTTGAAAATTTTTCATGATTTTTAGAGCATACTAAATATGCAACTTGAAATCATAGAACTATATGTTAAATACAAGGAGTATGCAATGAATACAGACAAGAAAGAACTGGGGGCAGAGCTGGCCTATGCGGCCCTGGACGATGTGCCTCAAGCAAAATCAGATGCCAAGGAAATCGTAGGCCTGGTGAAATCCGGCGGACGTATCACCGGCTATCAGCTGTCCGACGGAGCCACTGTGTCCAAGGAAGAGGGTGTCTCCATGGCAAAGGCCGGAGATATCAAGGGTGTGTGCATCGCCAACCGAAAGGATTCTGAATATCTGAAATCCCTGCCTGACGGTACTGAGAATAATAACTTAAGTAATCTGCCCTCGGTAAGTGAATAAATAAGAAAAACACCGGCCCACTGTTTGACAGGCCGGTATTATACATAGCAATATTTAGTTACTGGTTATAAATGTGTTTTTCTATATAGTTATATTTTTTTCTCCGCAATCTGAAGCAGCTTATGCATATACCACCCTAAGCGATGCAAATTTATCGTTAACCCTTCGTCATTCGTGATAGTTCCTTCCACCGGCAGACAAAAACCAAAACCCTTTATCCCGCATTCCCGGTAATAATCACAATCATTCCTTCGGGAGACAGTTGCAGAAAAATGCTCTTCTGAAAACAGAATCCCCTTCAGCATCTGCCTGTCCTCCGGAATGATTTGCCACTTTCCGCTTCCTCTGTGAAGGATAGAAACCAAATTTTTATACATTCTTTGGGTCAGACAACAGTTTTCAACCGTAAAATCACTCTTCTCTTCCCAACCCGTATTGGTAACGTCAAGTACTATCGCTCTGAAAGTTCTTTTTGTCTTTCTGAGCAATTTCACCAGTTTTTGAACATCTTGTCTTTTTTCATCTGTATTTTTTAAAAATGCAACCATAACCGAATCCGGCAATTCATTTTTTGCATCAGGCAAATAAGAGAAGCCATTCCTACCATTTCACACAATAACATCCCCATTTTCGTCCGGTGTGGTAAATCTGGGACAATTATATCTTTCAAAGCACCAATCATCTTCTTTTCTTTTCAGACCATGTGCTTTCAACTCCTCCAGACACATATTATGTGTGTCCATCGAATAGAACTCATTACTGCCTTCTTTATCACACAAATAACATACTGCATAATCCAATGGCTCTATATTAACATATTCAAAGCCCTCCGGCACTTCTGCATCCATCGGAAAGAACATGCCAATCCAATCAAACGTGTTGCCGGACAGCTTTTCTGCTTTACTTCTAAAATTTTAACTGTCATCTGCAATACCCTACCTTTCTGTATACTCCCAAATCCATTCCGCCCCTTTATCGAGCCTCTTTATACAAGGAATAGAAATCGGCTTCCAGATTATCCTGCTGCCGCTTGTACCAGGTCATGGCATCATCAAGGGCTTTGTTATAGATAATTGTCGCCAATTCTTCCGTAAATAGCTCCATAATGCGCTGTTGCTTGATGATACCCAAATCCTCATCGTATTCGGAATGAAAGAAATCGTGGATGGCATCCATGAGTGCTTTCTTCTGTTCGTCAGTAAAACTCACTTTTGTAGTATCCATTCTGTTTCTCTGCATAGACTACTTTTCTCCTATATACATTTCATACTGATACTCACGACTGTCCTCTGTAGCTACCCTGTTTCTCCTACCCTCATTGACGCAGGTGCACTTCATGCCCAACTTCTCCATGATACGACGGGAACCCACATTTTCAGTATCACAGTGTGCTATAAAATGGTGTACCCCCAGACACTCCCTGCAAAATGCCACCATAGCCTTTGCAGCCTCATATCCCAAGCCTCGTCCCCAGTACTCCTTACGGATAATCCATCCCAGTTCAGCACAGGTTCCGGTTTCCATCTCGTCCAAATATGCTGACACTGCGCCAATATGTATGCCATCCAGCAGAATGGCAAATTCGAAAAAGGAAGGGGACTCCTTCTGCCACTGGGCATCCACTGCTTCCAAAAAAGCTCTTGTTTCATCCAGTGACTCATTAGGCAGACGCATCATATATCTGGTATTCTCAATATCTGATGCATAACAATGTACACTGTCCAAAAAATCCAATCCCAGGGGTACAAGAGTAAGTGCATCCGTTATCTTTATAATATTTCTCACTTTTGTCATTTCCTCTCCAGCATCTTCTTCACATAAACGCCTGTATATGACTTGGGATTCTTAGCCACCTGCT
>JAFUKK010000196.1 GCA_017473665.1 Lachnospiraceae bacterium | reverse complement strand
TTACCTTCCTTGGACAACTTGTCAATCTTGGGTCCCCCCGGATAGACCAAACCGATGGCTCTGGCCACCTTATCAAAGGCCTCTCCTGCCGCATCATCCCGGGTGCGTCCGATAATCTCATACTCGCCGTAACCCTTTACCACTACCAGGTGGGAATGTCCGCCGGATGCCACCAAACAAACAAAAGGAGGCTCCAACTCTTTATTCTCTATAAAGTTTGCGCTGATATGTCCTTCAATATGATGCACACCAATCAAAGGAATCCCTGTGGCGAAGCTAATGGCCTTGGCTGCAGAAACACCTACCAACAGTGCTCCCACCAAACCGGGGCCATAGGTCACTGCAATGGCTGTAATCTCCTGCAGCGTCACACCGGCCTCCTGTAAAGCCTGCTCAATCACCTGATTTATCTTTTCAATATGCTTTCTGGATGCAATCTCCGGCACCACGCCACCATACAAGGTGTGCAATGCAATCTGGGAAGAAATCACGTTGGACAGTACTTCACGTCCGTTCTTCACCACTGCTGCCGCTGTCTCATCACAGGAGCTTTCTATCGCTAATATTAAAACATCTTTTTCCAAAGTTCTCCAGCCTTTCTAGGACCACGGTCTGCACTAATTGGCAGATTCTGATGTGGCCTGCTCTGACTCTGACAATTGCCAGCCATAAATCTTCCACCGGCGGTCATCGTCCCGGCGCAACAGATACACCTGTTTGGTAGGCGTATTTACCTTGCCCTGCATTACGCTATACCCACAGGCAATCTTGGCAAAATAGTACCCATCCACCTCATCATACACTACATTGGTGCTGGCAGCCACAGAAGCACTGGTAATGATCTTGCCCTGTTCCTTGTAATCTGCCACTTCCTGCTTCAGACGCATCATATAGGTCCCCAATTCATTGGCATCTAATAATTCCTCATCATAAAGCTCCCGGGCCTTATTACCCAGTTCTTCCAATTCTGCATCCGTGCACTCTTCATTATAGAAACATTTGAGTATCTGGTTGTAATATTTAATTACTTCCTTAGGTGTAGCGGGATAATCCATTTCCAAATCCCTACTGAGGGCGGACTGCACCGGGGTCATATTGGCCTCATCCACTGCCTCTCTGTTGCGGTTGGACAAATAAGTATAGTACCCTACCACACCTACAATCAGGATAACAATAAACATTGCTCCTCTGGCTGTTGATTTTTTCATGCCTCTACACTATTCCTCTTCAAAATTAAGTTCCAGGGTTCTGCCATCCTTGGCAGCCACTGCATTACCGAATATCTTTTTGACCTCTCTCATATACTCCTCCGGATGTATCAAAGAGGGGCTGTAATGAGTTAACCACAGCTGTGGCACTCCCGCCTTGGCAGCTACCTGTGCAGCCTCATACATGGTCATGTGTTTATGCTCTTTGGCCTTAATCAGCTTGTCAGGTTCGCCATACATGCCCTCGCATATAAGTAAATCACTTCCCACTGCATTATCTACCAGGCTCTGGGTGGGACGGCTGTCGGTACAATAAGTGACCTTCAGTCCCTTCCGGTCCTCACCTAATACCATATCAGGGGTATAAGTGCGCTCACCTTCGGTAATGGTCTCACCCTTCTGCAGTCTGCTCCACAGTTTCATGGGAATACCTGCTGCCTCTGCTCTGGTACGGTCAAACTTACCCACACGGTCCACAACCATACTATAACCATAACATACCACATTATGGTTTACCTTAAAAGCCTCAATTCGAAATCCTTCGAAAGAAAAGCTCTGAAAGGGCTCTGTTATCTCCAGACATTCAATGGGAAAAGGCAACTCCGGTGCGATTACACGCAATGCATTCACCACTCTGGTAAGTCCCTTGGGTCCAATCAGCAGTAGCGGCTCTGTACGTTCTGCATTACCCATGGTAAGCAGCATACCCGGCAGTCCACTGATATGATCCGCATGATAATGGGTAAAACAAATGATATCGATGGGCTTGGGGCTCCACCCCTTTTCCTTCAACGCCACCTGAGTACCCTCACCACAGTCTATCAATATACTTTTTCCATTGTATCTGAGCATCAGGGAGGTAAGCCACCTATAAGGAAGGGGCATCATTCCGCCTGTGCCTAACAAACAGACATCTATCATCTTTTAACCAATCTTTCCATTCAATTCTTTGCTGTCTATTACATCAGCTCAGTTTCCTCGTTTTGCTCCACCGGTATGAGAAACTGTGATACCATATGGTCATAACAATCCTCACACAAATCAAAGCTATGCCGCATACCGTCCTTGCGACTGAAATAACCGAACACATGTCGGGCCGAAAAACAGCCTTCCTTCAGATATCCCTGCTCCAGCTGCAGCTGCTTACCACATTTATTACAAAAAACCTTTTCCAATTCCGGTTTGTCTTGATTCAAGTACTTACGCATTTCATCCTCCATCTAATAATCGTGCATCTGCTATCATGCAATATTATAATGGAAAATGCTCCGAAAAGCTGTGGTAATAGTTGGGAGAAATCATCCCCTGCGTTTCCACATAATCATCGCATCCTCTTTGGGCTTATCATAAAATCCGGGACGAATTCCCTCAGATACAAAGCCTGCCTGCTCATATAAGCGGATAGCCGGGGTGTTACTCACCCGCACCTCCAGAGTAAAATCTGCAAACCCCTTCTGCTGTCCCTGCTGTAACAGTTCCTGTAACAATGTCTTGCCGATTCCCTGTCCGCGATGTCCGGGATCCACCAGCACCTTATCAATATCGCCTTCACCGCAGACCATTATCATACCGCAAATACCCACAGGAATACCCTCTGACAAGGCCACCAGGTATAAATAGGTATCCTTATCCAGCAGTGCCCTGAAATTCCCTTCCGACCAGGGTACACTGAACGCTTCCTGCTCCATGGGTAATAAATGGGGAATATCCTCTGCCTGTAATCTTCTGATTTCTAAGCTCATTATACTGCGCCCTCTTGTGCCGCCTTCTCTTCCTGTTCCCGTTCTGCCTGGCTCTTACGCAGGTATTCGGGCTGATGCTCTGCCGCGGTGACCACCTGTCCCCGGGCGAAAAGCTCTGCTCCAAGGGCCGCCACACTGGCTGCTCTCTGACGGTTGTTAGCCGCAGATGCGAAATAAAAATCCACCTTTAGCTCCTGCTCAATCACAGAACCATAGACGGGTACACCATCTCCCAGGAAAATCACTTCCCGCTGCAATTCATTCAACCGCGCTATCACCTCATGGATGTCCTTGGCACACTGGGGCTCCACAGCCTCCAATACAAAGCCATGGTCCCGGGCAGCAAACTGATAGATACCGGTATAGACCTGATTCCTGCGGGCATCCATCAACGGGCATACCAAACGGGCCGTTCCATACAGATTGTAAGCCAATCCTTCCAAAGTAGGTACTTCCACCAAGGGCTTATCCAGGGCCATGCCCAATCCCTTGGCGGTAGCCGCACCGATACGTAATCCCGTAAAGGAACCGGGGCCTGCTGCTATGGCTATGGCATCTATGCTATTTAAATCCATCTCTGTCATCTGACGGAGCTCGTCCAGCATGGGAAGCAGGGTCTGGGAATGGGTCTTTTTGTAATTCATGGTATATTCTCCCAGAATCACACCGTCCTCCACCACAGCCACACTTGCCACCAGACCGGAGCTGTCAATTCCTAATATTTTCATCTGTTTTCCTTTTCCTCTATTACTATTTTACGGTAATCAAAGCCTTTTTCCAAGTCTTTTTCAATAGAAATACTGATGTAATGCTCCGGTAAAAGCTCCTCTATGAGATGTGCCCATTCAATGAGACAGATCCCCTCTCCGTAAAACATATCCTCGTATCCGATTTCTTCCATTTCCTCCGGGTCACCGATACGATATACATCAAAATGATAAAAGGGCAGCCTCCCCTCCTCGTATACCTGTACGATGGTAAAAGTGGGGCTGTTTACCGGCTCGGTAATCCCCAAGCCATCGGCCACTCCCTGGGTAAACACAGTCTTACCCACACCCAAATCACCAATCAGGGTATACACCTGCCCCGGCTTACACTCCCGTCCAAGTCTCTGACCCAAAGCAAAGGTGTCCTCCGGGCGGAAACTCTAATAAACTGTTTTCTGTTCCATAACAATCTCCTTCGGTCCCGGCCTATGCTCTGATTTTCACCTTCTTGGGAGGCATATGAGTAGAAATAATTTCAATCACTGCACCATACAAATCTCCCATCTGTGCTTTAGGAATAATGGTGGCATTCACAGTGGAGGTATATAAAATAATACTCTTATTGGTGGATACCGCCTTTACCATGGCATCCCATTCCAGCCGGGTGCTGACCTCATCCTGGGAAATGGTCAACCCCTGTTCATCCAATACATAGTGCAAGGGCTTCTGAAATACCTCTGCTGCTGCCTGACGCTTGCTGCGTGTATATAATGTAACCGGAGTATAAATGAGTAATATCAATCCAAAAATCACAAAACTCCACTGTTGCCGCATAGCACCCATTACCACAATCACGCCTCCCAAGCCACTGCCCAGAATACCCACAGGGCTGTTATAGGAGTGCATCAACATATAATCATACAGTTCCTTGGAACCGATTTTTACATCCAATTCACCCATAAACTTCCTGTCCCGGCGTATCTGCCCGATACCAACATACTTTGAAAAAGCACCTACTGCCTGTAGGTGCTTCCCAAACTCACAAGATATTATCATTATATGCTATCTGTTAAAAAATGCAAGAGGGAAATCCCCCAAGCCCGGCATGGAATCATTAGATAATTCCCTGCATGGATAAAATAAACA
>JAFUKK010000195.1 GCA_017473665.1 Lachnospiraceae bacterium | reverse complement strand
TGTGTGAAGCTGGAAGAGGTACTTATCGAGTATGACAGCAGTGTTTGGTCAGTCCATGTTTCTGAGAGTATCTATCAAATGCACAATGGAGCAGGAGAATTGGTGGTATATCTAATTGATTTTGTCTGTGACAAAGATGTAAAGGAATTTTGTGCAGAAATCAAGGCAGAGGAAGCATAAGGCGATAGCTAGTATGATAAAGCATGTGAAGGATATTTGCTAGTTAGGGGAGAAAAAATGAAGGATTATATACAGCAGCTACAACATCCATCCCCGGAGTCCAGAGGTCTTACCAGATGGTGGTGGTATGGATGTGCAGTAAAAAAAGAAGAAATCATGGTGCAATTGGATGAAATGCTGGCGGCAGGTATCGGTGGTGTAGAGGTTCAGTTTGTGTATCCTCTGGTGACTGATCAGGCAGAAAATCAGACAACAGGTGGTCGTAAGAATATCGAATATTTCTCACCGGAATTTTTCGAGATTTTGGATTTTACAGCCAAGGAGACAGCAAAGCGAGGGATGCGTTTTGACTTGACATTAGGTTCTTCCTGGCCTTTTGGAGGTCCTTTCGTGCCAAAGGAGCTGAGTGCGCCTGTGGTATACCCTTATAGTATCGATGTAACCGGACCACAGACATTTACCTATGATTTTACTACCAGGATTGCCGGAGAAATCATCGGCTGTGTTATGGGCAAAATGGAGCATAGCCAGATGCTTCCGGAAACTATGGTGGATCTGACGGACAAGCTGTCGGTACACGAGCTCTTTGACTGGCCATGGGGCACTGTGTTAAAGAATGTGGAAATACCGGAAGGGGATTACAAAATCGTATGCTTTGTGTCCGGTTCTTACAGGGAGCGGGTACTTTTGCCTACCAGAGGAGCAGAGGGCTGGGTTATTGATCATAATCGTAAGGATGCAGCAGAGTTGTTCTTTGAGCAGGCGGGAACTCCTATTGTAGAAAAGCTGGGCAGAGGTGCAGTTGGATCTTTTTTCTGCGATTCTATTGAGGTTTCCGGGCATAATTGGACAGAAATTATGTACGAGGAGTTTGAACACAGAAGAGGTTACTCCTTAAAGCCTTATATCTATGCTTTGTGGGGAGAGGTGAAAGGAATTACAGACCGGATTCGCTATGATTTTCACAAGACTTACGCGGAACTGACGGTGGAAAATTTCTTCCAAGAGATGACGGACTGGTGCCATAAAATGGGAAGTACTTCCCGTATTCAGGCCCACGGCACATGGGGAGATGTGCTGCTTGCCTATGGTGCTGCGGACATTCCGGAGGGAGAGACTTTTTCGAAAGGTGATGTGTATACGGTGAATACCGTACACAGAAGGCTTGCAAGCTCTGCAGGTAATTTATATCACAAGCCAATTATTTCTAACGAGAGTTTTACCTGGCTTCGTTTTCCAAGGTTTATAGAGACCTTAGAGCACATTAAAGTGGCAGCGGATGCTATTTTCGTAGATGGAATGAATCAGATTGTGAATCATGGATTTTCCTACAGCCCGGATAATGGCGAGGATTGGCCTTTCTATGCTTCCTCCCATATCTGCAACCGAAATACCTGGTGGAAGTTTTATCATCATATCGGTAATTACATTCACAGAGTGTCCCATTTCCTGCAGAAGGGAAGGACTGTGGCAAAGGTATGTATTTATCTGCCTCAAAATGATATCTGGGCGGAGAATCCGCTATGTGACCTCCATATGTGTATGCAGTTAAGTGAACGCTTTGAGCAGGATGTAATCGACGGCATTGCCAAGGCGGGATATTGGTTTGACTACATCAATGATGAGGCACTTGGACGCTTTGAAGAGTACGATTACGATGTGCTTATTTTATTGGAAACTACCAGGTTGCCGGTAGAGACCGCGGAGCATATCCGAAGATTTGCAGAGGCCGGGAAAAAGGTGATTTGTGCCGGGAATGTACCTGTGAAGAGCTGCGGATTAATGCAGGCGGAGGAAAAGGATACACGAGTGAAGGAGATTATGGAAAAGCTCCTTTCCGAAGGAAAGCTTTTACCGACGGCAGATAAAAGAGAGACCTTAATCCGAAAGCTGCAGGAATTGGCGGTACCGGACCTTCAGATTTCAGAAGGTCCAGAGAATATCGGTTACATTCACAAAAAGACAGATGACGGTGATATTTATTTTGTATCCAATATGTCGAGAAATGAGTATGTGACCATGCTCAAGTGGCAGAGTAGCGGGACATTAGCACTGGTAGTAGACCCGTTAACTTTACAGCAAAAAGAAATTTTGCAGTCAGAAGAAAATAGTGTACAGGTACGCATAGAACCGTTCCAGTCGTTATTACTTTTATTGGAAAATGAAGAGCAGGGGCGTGGTGATACGCTGTCATGTACCAGCAAGAGCATGCAGTGTGTCAGTCATATCGATGAGTTGCTAAAGACAGAAAAAGAGCTTGTGGTAACAAGAACCAGGGATATTTCCCAGAATTGGGTTTTCCGGATACCTCAGAAGAGCTTCGAAAAGAAAATGCCTAAGTTACAGTGCTGGAATGAAATAGCAGAACTGACCTATTATTGCGGTACTGGTATCTATGAAAAAAATATTGAAGTAAGCATGGAAGAACTGGAAAATCAAAAAATTTTCTTTAGGCTGGAGCAACTTTACACCTGCGCGCGAGTGTTTGTAAATGAAATCTGTGTAGGAGACATAATCAAATATCCTTATGGGCTTGAAATTGGTGATTCTCTTTGCGTGGGAGAGAATCATATCCGAGTAGAGGTTACTGGCTTGTTGATCAATCGCTACCTTGATCCGGAATTTCAAGTGGATATGTATCAAGGCACTTTATCCGAAGGCTGGCCTTATTTTAATAATGTGGTCAATAAATTCCGGGAAAGACGTATCGGTAATTGGAGAGAAGTAAGTAAGGTTAAGGAACCATTCCCTTCAGGAATGTGCGGAGAGGTTTCACTTTTATATAAAAATAAAAGGGCGAGGTAGCGTTATGAAAATACAATCATGTAAAATCAATCATTTAACCAACCCTTGTGGTTTTAGGCTGCAGCAGGTGACTGCTTCCTGGGTAGTGGATGCCACTACAGGAAAAGGCGGGACAATGGGAAACGCTGTATCACAATATCAAAAGGCGGCCCGTATTTGCGTGGCGCTGGATGAACAGATGCAGGATGTTGTGTGGGATACAGGCATGCAGGAGAATTTGGATAACCGTGCAACAGTTTTGGATATCAAGCTTTCCCCGAGAACCTGTTATTACTGGATGGTAGAGGTTTGGGGCAATGCCGGCGATTATGCTATTTCGGACGTAAACTGGTTTGAAACTGGTAAAATGGAGGAATTATGGCAGGCAAAGTGGATCACCACACCTTGGGAGGACAAAAATCTTCACCCGTATTTTCGGGGAAGCTTTTGCATTACGGAGGAGGTGGAGAAGGCACGTATCTATGCCTCCGGTCTTGGTGTTTATGAGCTTAAGCTGAATGGAAAGCCTGTAGCAGAGGAGCGTTTGGCTCCGGGCTGTACCGCCTACGATTATTGGGTGCAAGTACAGACCTATGATGTAACAGAGCTGATAAATAAGGGCGATAATGCCATTGGGGCCATGGTTGGAAATGGATGGGCCAAAGGACGTTTTGGTAATTTTCCACAGATAGAAAGTCCCAGAACGGATGTATTTTCTCTGATTTTAGAGTTGCATGTGATATTGAAAAGCGGCGAAGAAATCGTAATTGGCACCGATTCCGAGTGGTTATGTGCGCCATCTCCAGTGCTGGATGACGGCATTTATGATGGTGAAATCTATGATGCACGAAAAGAAATTGCCGGATGGTCCAAGCCTTTTGAGGCAAAGGGGGATGAGGAAAGCTGGGACCATGCAATTATCTGGAACAGAGAAAAGGAAGAGGAAGATAAGTTCCCGTTGAAAGATCGTCTTTCTCCAAAGATTTTGGTGAAAGAGACTCTAAAACCGATAGCGTTGCTTCATACACCAAAGGATGAGTGGGTGCTGGATTTTGGGCAGAACATAGCAGGCTGGGTACGGTTTCATACCGGGGCGGCTATGGATGGCGGAAAGGCTGGTACCGAGCTGAAGCTTACCTATGGGGAAGTCCTGCAGCAGGACTGCTTCTATACGGAGAATCTGGTTACCGCCAAGCAGGAGTACCATTATATCTGCAATGGAATGAATCGGGAAGTAGAGCC
>JAFUKK010000194.1 GCA_017473665.1 Lachnospiraceae bacterium | reverse complement strand
GATGCAGTTTCTGAATACCCTTCAATTGCGCATTGGGAGTACCCTCACGGCATACCTTTACATATACCTGAACTGTCTCTCCGCCTGCCATATCTCCTACATTGGTAACGGTTGCGGTAATATCCACACCCTCCTCGGTAACACAGGTGGTATCCACTGCCACATCACTGTACTCAAAGCTTGTATAAGAAAGACCATATCCAAAAGGATATAAGGCTTCATTTGTCATATAACGATAGGTTCTGCCTTTCATGCTGTAATCGGTAAAGGCAGGCAGTTCATCGGTAGAGCGATAAAAGGTCACAGGTAACTTACCTTCCGGATTCACCTCACCGAAAATCATACGTGCCAATGCTTTACCCCCCTGTGCACCGGGATACCAGCCCTGTATAATGGCAGGGATATGCTCATCCGCCCAATTTACAGCCAATGCACTACCGGACAGCAGTACCAGTACCACCGGCTTGCCGCTGGCATAAATAGTCTTTAATACCTCTTCCTGCAATCCGGGCAGGTTCAGATTGGGCTTATCGCCGGATGCAAACTCATTACCCTCGTCACCCTCTTCACCTTCCAGGCCGGAGTCCAGACCCATAACAGCGATAATTACATCGCTGGCATCACACACACCCTT
Source organism: Lachnospiraceae bacterium (assembly GCA_017473665.1). GTDB lineage: Bacteria > Bacillota > Clostridia > Lachnospirales > Lachnospiraceae > Acetatifactor. The sequence continues at coordinate 3,614 of JAFUKK010000194.1, read as the reverse complement.
TACCTCAGAAATACGGTCATTTTCCACTGCCAGATTCTGGGACTTGGTGTGACATAAATGACAGCCCTCGGAGGTCATGACACGAACATCCTCTCCCAGATAATCCTGAATACCCTCCAGTACGGTCACATATCTGGACGCAGTACCCTCATAATTACCCACCAGGGCACGTCTATTGTTTGCATTGGGACCGATGACACCTACGGTCTTTAATTTGCTCTTATCAAGGGGCAGTAAATCATCCTCATTTTTCAGCAGAACGATACACTTCTCAGCGGCCTTCTGATTCAGCTCTCTCATTTCCTTGCTATCCACTACGGTGTAAGGAATCTCATTGAAAGGATTTGCCTCCAGCTCATCAAATACACCCAGTTTCATTCTGGTGGTAAACAAATTCACCAGCGCCTCGTCCAGACGACTCTCAGGTACTCTGCCTTCCTCTACCGCCTGTTTCAGATATACAAACAGATTACCACAGTTTAGGTCACATCCGTTGTTCATAGCCATGGCTACGGATTCTACGGGAGTATCTGTTACATGGTGCCCCTCATGGAAGTCCTTAATCGCCCAACAGTCGCTGACCACATGACCCTTGAACCCCCATTTATCTCTCAGGGTATCCTTAAGCAAAGTCTTATGACCACAACAGGGCTCCCCATTGGTACGGTTATAGGCACCCATAACAGCCTCCACATGAGCCTCCTGCACACAAGCCTTAAAAGCAGGCAAATAGGTCTCTGCCATATCCTGCTTGGACGCAATGGCATCAAAGCTGTGACGGATATCCTCGGGACCACTGTGTACCGCAAAATGCTTTGCACAGGCTGCAGCCTTTAAATAATTCTCATCATGTCCCTGAAGACCTTCTACAAATCTCACACCCAAACGGGAGGTCAGATAAGGGTCCTCACCAAAGGTCTCATGACCACGTCCCCAACGGGGATCACGGAAAATATTCACATTGGGAGACCAGAAGGTCAGTCCCTTATAAATATCAGTATCATCCTTGGCCTGCTGCATATTAAATTTGGCACGACCTTCTGTGGAAATAGCATCTGCAATTTCCTCAATAAAATCTTCATCAAAGGTAGCTGCCAGACCAATAGACTGAGGGAAAATAGTAGCAATACCAGCCCTAGCCACACCATGCAGTCCTTCGTTCCACCAGTTATAAGCCTTGACGCCCAATCTCTCAATGGCCGGAGCCCCATGCAGGGTCTGGGATACCTTTTCCTCCAAAGTCATCTGCGCTACCAATTCCTTAGCGCGCTGTCTGAAAGCTTCAATCTTTGCTTCATTCTGTACGATTTCCATCTGTAACCTCCGTATCAATCATAAAATTTCTACTCCGAGATTCTTCCACTTCCAATTACTCTAAGTGTATCAAATCCCTTATTTTTTCACTTCCTACTCTTTGCGGACCTATGACCACTTTTTGCTACAACAAGGAGAGTTTCTCCCGTATTTGCTCGTCCACATGTCTGCAAGCCTCTTTTAGCCCCTGGGCGGACATTCTGCGGGCACCGTCCCCCCAGATAATCATCTGCTCCAGGGCGTCGGAGGTGGCCACTGTCACATGCTCCTTACGGCCAATCTCATGGACTGTTTTTTCAATATACTGGTCCGCTGTTTCTGCCTCCTTGGTATATACCACATGGATGTTGTGATACTCCAGTGTACTGCCCGGGTTATTTTTCACCTTATATGCATCAAACACAAGTATCAGGATACATCCCGTATAGCCCTGGTAATTACACAAAATATCCATCAGCTTATCCTTGGCACTGTCCATATTACGCTCTGCCAGCTGTCGCAATTCCTCCCAGGCAAAAATAATATTATAACCATCCACCAGCAGATATTCCTTTGCGCTGCCGCCAAACCTGCCACGATACTGATATTCCTCACTACCGGCCATACCTTTCTGGGGCTTTCCCCCATCTCCAAAGCTGCCTCCATATAAACCGGCAGCATCCACCTCCCGGCGCATTCCGCTTCTGTGATAGCGCCTGTACCGGTTCTTTTCCACCGGCTTTTTTCCGTAAGTCTGACGGAAAATTTCTTCAATTTCTTCCTGGCTGATATACCGTTCCTCTGATATAGGCGGACCGGCTTGCTCCAAGACACCGCTTTCCTCCTCCGGCAGCATTCCCCGGCTGGCCGTCACAAAGCCCTTCTCAGTAATGTTGCTGACCATATGGGCATACTCCTCCACATGGTCCCATTCCACCTGAAATCCTGCACCATGGGCACAAAATACAGAACCTGTGGGATTGCGTAAATCCGCCTCCGGGTCATAGGGATGAGCTGCCAGTACCTCCTCCGTATTGTGGCAGGGCTCATAACCCTTAAAGGTATAAGACAACTGCCCCATACCTCCCGTATAAGCCCGTACCTCCCGCTGGTAGTTCTGCATAGTAGCCACTGGTGCTTTTCCCGTAAGATGCGCCACTCCATCCTGTATCCGGGGCGCATCAAACTTGCCATTCATTCTTTGAATATCAGACATAGCCCGTCCCAGCTGCTCTGCAGGCACCTCCAATTGAAAGGCAAATACAGGCTCCAACAACAGGCTTTTGCCCCGGCGCAATCCCTGACGGATGGCACGATAGGTAGCCTGGCGGAAATCTCCGCCTTCCGTGTGCTTTTTATGAGCTCTGCCGGATACAATCATCACATTCACATCCGTCAGTTCTGCCCCCATCAGTACTCCCCGGTGTTTCCGCTCCTCCACATGGGTCAAAATCAACCGTTGCCAATTTTTATCCAATATATCCTCACTACACAAGGAACCCACCTGGACACCGCTTCCCGGTTCCCCAGGACTGATGAGCAGATGTACCTCCGCATAATGCCGTAAGGGCTCAAAATGTCCGATACCCACCACCGGCTGCGCCAGGGTCTCCTTGTACAAAATACTGCTATTACCAAACCCCACCTGCAAGCCAAAACGCTCTAAAATCTGTTTCTGAAGGATCTCTATCTGCACATCCCCCATGACCTGCACATGAATCTCTCCTGGATGCTCTTTCCAGACCAGACGAATCTCCGGATTTTCCTCTTCCAGCAAACGTAACTGCCCCAATACCCGCAGTGCATCACTACCCTCGGGCAATAACAATTGGCAGGACAAAACCGGCACCAGCATGGGCTGCTCACTTTCTTCTTCATAGCCCAAGCCCCCTCCGATATAGGTGTAATCCAAACCGGTGACCGCACAAACACTACCTGCCTCTACCTGCTGGCAGGTGGTATACTTACCACCATGATAAATCCGTATCTGGTCAACCTTCTGCTCCCAGGGCTCTCTATTCCCATACCGGCTGTTTCCGCCACTTACGGGCATCTTTACCTGCAGTGTGCCTCCCGTGACCTTTAGGAAGGTTTGACGTTGACCGCTACTGTCCCGATTTACCTTGAATACCCTGGCCCCAAATTCCTCCGGATACTCCGGTTGCCAGGTATACGCAGCTACTCCATCCAGCAGCTCCCTTACCCCTTGCACATGCAGGGCAGTGACGAAATAGCATGGGAATACCTGACGTCTTGCTATTGCCTCCATAATCTCTTCATCGAAAATAGAGCCCTTCTCCAGATAGCTATCCATCAGTTCT
>JAFUKK010000193.1 GCA_017473665.1 Lachnospiraceae bacterium | reverse complement strand
CACCATGATGAAGAAGATGCCCACAAACTGGCCGTATGAGGGCTTGGCGTAGCGCAGCAGCAGATTTACGATCTCGCCGACCGCCATATCCCGCTCAAAGCCCAAGGTCACCTTCTTGATTGGTGCGCCAAAGGCTCTGATTACTTCATCCAAATTGAGTAACTCCTTGGCAAACACTGCATAAAGCAACAGTTCCTTGCCCTCCTGCTGGGCAATTACATAGGCATCCTTATCCTCCAAGTAGTATACCGCCTCCTGCATAAATTTGGTTACATAAAACATGTACAGTTCACTATTATCCACCGGTTCAAAACCCCCCTGGGGGGCACCGGACTTGATAGCTTCCTGCAACTGCTTCCAAGCTGTAGAAGTATCCATAGGTATCTGTCTCACTATGGCAGGCTCCTGACACTCCACTTCTTTGAAATACTCATATTCTCCTGCATTTTGGAAACCGAATTTAGGATAAAAATCCACCACACTGTCATTGCCAAAGAGATAGATTCCGTCTACCTTGCCTGCGTAGTCTCTTTCAATCTCTTCCATGATTTCCCGGATATAACCACGATTACGGTATTCCGCCCTGGTCATAACAGTCCCTAATTGCAGGAAATGTTTCCTTTCACCTTTCCACATGACAGGGGTGTCATTTACCGATACATTGGCTACTACCTCCCCATCCACCAGAATAGAATAGGGATTATAATGATCACCCCAAAACCGTTTTGATACCAATCCTCAAAATTCAATCCAAAGGTCTCCCCTGCCATTTTATTAAAGCTGGCCCGGAGCTTTGCATCATCTCGATAATTTTTTATAATCTTGTTCACGTTTTCACCTCATAATTTCCTCTATTGATATGTCTTCACAATTTCCACTACTTCCAAATTACCGGACACCAGTATCTCGTTGATAGGAGGTTCTTCCGGGCTGTTAGCTCCATTACAAACTCCTCCTGTGTTTAGAATCTCACATCCGTAAAATAACACCTTCGGGATTCTTTTACCACCTTGTCTTCCTTTATAATTTTTCTTGAGGAGCACTTATTATCATCAGCTTGCCCTTACCTTCAGCATTAAAAAAGCAAGGGCGACCTGCCGCCCTTGCTTCTACTCTTTCTGCTCTCTGATAATACGTTGTATGCTTTTCTCGGACAAATAATATTTCTCTGCTAGTTCCGGCACCTTCATACCTGCTGCCTGGTCTGCACAAATACTTTCGTTGCGCTACTCCAGCTCCTCCCGTATCCGGGTGGAAGAACCCCATTCCCGGCGACTCTCAGCCTTTCTGGGTATGTAAATATTCTCTCCGTCCACATACTGCTGTATCATCTCTATTAATTCCATAGGCAGAATATCTTCTGCTCTTCTATAGCACATGTTGGCCTCCTAAATCTATATTCTCTTAGGATTCGCACGGCTATAACAATGTTCTATTTTCTATTGCAATAGCCAATGCTACGCAAACAATACATATCTTTTCATAAAAAGGTCCTCCTATAGTATTCCTGATTGGATGATAACATCTCAGCGAACTTAAGGTAAGCGCAAAGATTTTTATAAAGAACTTTGTCCCATTGTTCACTCATAATTAGCAAACTCTATCATTTTCTTAAATCCCGCACCCACCAAACCAGCTTATAATACAACAAAAACAATAGGGTTGATTTCTGCTGAATGGCCATAAACTTCCGCTCCTCCGAATTCACGCGCTCCAGGTAATAGGGATTCTGTTGGAAATGGGGGAAGGCCTTCTTCATTCCTTTGGCCAGTTCACGCAAAAAACCTACCCGAATGCCTTTCTTTTGCTGCACATAGGAAAAGAGGGTGTTTTGATAATATAAATTGGTAAACCGAAACTCTATCTCTGAGCGGTATTTCTCCAATAACGCAGGAGTTTTGCTCATCTCCTCCCGCATACACTCCATAGCATCCATTCTATTGCGGCAACGCTCCTCCGTCACCACATGCACTGTGGATGCACTGTGCTGATAGTAATAATATAAGGACTCCGGAATATATTCAAAATGCTTCACCCGTAACATGAGCGGCACGGACACCGCATTGTCCTCATAAAACATATGCTCGGGAAATCGCAATCTAGGCTTCTCAAAAAGCTCCCTCTTATAAATCTTGATTACCAGTGAGCCCGGATCCAATATCAGGCTCCTATACTTATCTGCATCCAAAATACCGGTTTGGGACTGCTTATTATTGGGACAGTCTTTTCCCGGCGCAAAGCTATGCTCGTAGGTAATACAATAATCACAACCCACCATATCAGCTCCGGTCTTCTCCGCCCTATCCAGCATACGGGCATACATATCCGGATGAATAAAATCATCACTGTCTACAAATCCCACAAAGTCACCCCTGGCCACATCCAACCCGGCATTTTTGGCACCACCCTGACGATGATTCTCAGAAAGGGGCACAATCACAAAGCGACCGGGATATTTGTCCGCATATTCATGCAACACTTCCAACGAGTTGTCCGTGGACGCATCATCCACCGCAATAATCTCATAATCCTCCAGATGCTGATTTACCAGAGAGTCCAGACAAAAGGCCAGCTTGCCTTCTGCCGTCATATTGTAAACAGGTACGATAATACTCAGTTTCATACATTACCTCTACTTAGATTTTTTCATTTTGCCTGTGAATATCCGGTTCCTCATACTTGTCCATAAAATCCACACCCAGACTGATTTTTTCCTTAGCATACTGAATACTGTCCACTACTGTAAATACGGAATACAATCTCTCAAACATCAGGCCGGGAAAGAAATTGAGCATCTCCATGGGAACAGTCCTATCTATGATATTATATTCCCCGAATAGTTTTTCATAGTCCAATTCATCCCTGGGATGGGGTTTCAAATAAATCTGGGCATCCTCCCCACACATGTCAATGATATCCCTGAAGATCCGCTCTCTGGTCTTCAAATCACACAAGGGCTCTGTGAGAATCAACATCTTATTGTCGTGATGCTCACCCTTTTCCATAGTCTCCACTAAAGCATCCATATTTTTTACAAAGGCCCTAAGCAAGATATCCTTTTCCTCCCGGGTCAGTGCGTCTACCATGGGCTGGCGGGGCACCTCTTTATATTTGGGACAGGGATATTTGATAACGCTGATATCATTGACCTCCATATCAATGCAGTATCTTCCGTAACCATTCTGTACAAAAATCAGGTTCAATTTAGAGGACAAAAATACTTTCAGTCCAAAATGTCCCCGATTATCATATCTGGCTGTGTCGAAATTCATCAGACAATTCAGTCCGTCCTCCATGGCATGGTAGGGAATCCTTTTATAATTCAAATAATAACCGATGGGATCAGAATCACAATACACATAGACCTCTTTGTAATCCCTGAAATTCACCGGCACATAAGCCTCCTGTGCCTTGCCGAATTTCTTGGTAAATAGGATACGGTTCCATAAGGCCTTCAAAAAATTCTTTTCCGGATATTTGTATTTGGCCAATTCCGGGAAAGCACTCTCCCGCTGCT
>JAFUKK010000002.1 GCA_017473665.1 Lachnospiraceae bacterium | reverse complement strand
GAGGGGATATGATATCCCGGAAAGGCGGAGAAGTATATGGAGTATTTATTAATTGCGTTAGTTGTTTTGGTGTTACTTATTCTGGTGTCCTGTATCAAGATTGTGCCCCAGGCCCAGGCATATGTAATGGAACGATTGGGAGCTTACCAGGGAACCTGGTCAGTAGGTTTACATGTAAAAATTCCTCTCATTGACCGTGTTGCCAGAAGAGTGAATTTGAAGGAGCAGGTAGCAGATTTCCCTCCTCAGCCCGTTATTACCAAGGATAACGCGTCCGTTAGAATTGATACTGTTATTTTCTATCAGATTACTGATCCTAAGCTGTTTACCTATGGTGTGGAGAATCCTATGATGGCGATCGAGAATCTGACCGCTACTACCCTGCGTAATATTATCGGTGATCTGGAGTTAGACCAGACCCTGACCAGCCGTGAGACCATCAATACCCAGATGAGAGCAGCCCTTGACCTGGCTACCGATCCTTGGGGTATTAAGGTAAACCGTGTAGAGCTTAAGAACATTATTCCTCCTGCAGAGATTCAGAATGCAATGGAGAAGCAGATGAAGGCTGAGCGTGAGAGACGTGAGGCTGTTACCCGTGCAGAAGGTGAAAAGAAAGCAAAGATTCTGGAAGCAGAAGGTGCTAAAGAGTCTGCAATCCTGTTGGCAGAGGCTGATAAGCAGGCAGCAATCCTGCGTGCGGAAGCTGAGAGAGAAAAGATGATTCGTGAAGCAGAAGGTGAGGCTGAGGCTATCCTGAAGGTACAGCAGGCAAATGCAGATGGTATCAGAATGCTGAAAGAAGCAGGTGCAGATGAGGCTGTTCTGAAGATTAAGAGCCTGGAAGCTTTTGAGAAGGTGGCTGATGGTCAGGCAACAACGATTTTGTTGCCCGCAGAGCTACAGGGCATTGCAAGTCTGGCAACTGCTTGGAAGGAAACTGCAAATAAATAATTCCGATATAGTATGTAAAAGTACCGCCCATTACCGGCGGTACTTTTTCTTGTTCGCATGGTTTGGGTTGCAAAGATAAAAGCAGTGTGTTATTCTTTTGCTTGTAGTGAAGAATGCTGTATTTCGGGTATTATCCCATTGAAATAAATGTGAGGAGGCATAATGATGGATTTAAAAGGACGTGACTTTTTGAAATTGCTGGATTTCACACCGGAGGAGATTATGTATCTGGTGGACCTGGCGGCAGAGCTGAAGGATAAGAAAAAGAAGGGTATTCCGGTAGATACCTTCAGAGGTAAGAATATAGCCCTGATTTTTGAAAAGACCAGTACCCGTACCCGTTGTGCCTTCGAAGTGGCAGCGCATGACCTTGGTATGGGTTGTACATATTTGGACCCTTCCCAGTCCCAGATTGGTAAGAAGGAGAGCATTGCAGATACCGCCAGAGTATTGGCAGGTATGTTTGATGGTATTGAATATCGTGGCTTTGAGCAGACTATCGTAGAGGAACTTGCCAAGTATTCCAAGATTCCTGTATGGAACGGCCTGACCAATGAATTTCACCCTACCCAGATGTTGGCAGATCTTCTGACCATTAAGGAGCATTTTGGATACATCAAGGGTATCAAACTGACCTATATGGGCGATGCCCGTTACAATATGGGTAATTCCTGGATGGTGACCTGTGCAAAGATGGGCATGGATTTTGTGGCTTGTACCAGCAAAAATTATTTCCCTGATCCTGAGCTGGTGGAAATTTGCCAAAAGGTTGCAGCAGAAAACGGCGGTAGCATTACTCTGACAGATGATGTGACTTTGGGAACTACTGACAGAGATGTCATTTATACAGATGTATGGGTATCCATGGGTGAACCTGATGAAGTGTGGGAGGAGCGTATCCGTGAGCTTTCTCCTTATCAGGTGAATGCTCAGGCTATGAAGAATGCAGGAGAAAAGGCTATTTTTATGCATTGTTTGCCTGCATACCATGATCTGAAGACTCAAATCGGTGCGGAGATTAGCAAGAAATTTGGTATCGACGAGATGGAAGTGACCGATGAGGTATTTGAGTCTGCACAGTCAGTGGTATTCGATGAAGCAGAGAACCGTATGCATACCATTAAGGCAGTGATGGCTGCCACCATAGTATAATGAACAAAGAATCTATATGGTCTTACCTGCAGAGCGCAGGTGGAGGTGATTTTGAGGCTCCTTTTGGTCTGACTGAAGGGGAGATATATTATTTTGAAATAACAGATTCCACCAATGTGCGAGCATGGGAGGAAACAAGACAGGGCACCGGCGACGGCGCTCTGTTTGTGGCAAACGACCAAAGTCAGGGAAAAGGGCGCAGGGGCCGTCAGTGGGTGAATACGCCCGGCTGCAACCTATGCTTTTCTCTACGGCTGTATCCAACACTGGGGCCGGAGAGGATATCCATGGTGACACTGGTAATGGCTTTAGCGGTGGCCAAGGCTGTAGAGTCCATGACCGGTCTGGAGTGTGGTATTAAATGGCCCAATGATATTTTGGTGCAGGGACGCAAGGTCTGTGGTATTCTCACGGAACTAAAAATGGATGGCAGTCATACGGAGTGTCTGATTATCGGCGTAGGTATCAATGTGAAGGAGCAGGAATTTCCCGGTGAGCTTCAAGCCAGGGCAGGTGCTCTGGAAGTTCTGTGCGGTAGGGAGATTATCCGTGAGCAATTGCTGGCGGAGTTATTGAAAGCCTTTGAAGAGGATTACCGATGTTTCTTGGAAAGAGGAGATTTGACCGATTTGCAGGAGGATTATCAGCATCGTCTACTGAATCTGAATCAGCCGGTACGGATATTGGAGGCGGCAGGTACTTACGAGGGTGTGGCTCTGGGTATTACTCCTATGGGAAAACTCTTGGTGCGGACACCGGATGGCAATGTAGAATGTGTATATGCAGGTGAAGTGTCCGTCCGGGGGCCGGAGGGTTATATTTAATACCATGAACGATGCCCGGATAGATTTGACAGATAGGGAGAAAATAAATGGAAGATAAGAGAATGGTGCTTTGCGGTGCCAATGCCTATGAAAAGAAATACTATTTCAATGAGCAGTTTAAAGCCATTCCCCAGTCCATTCAGGATGAATTACACATCATTTGTGTAATGTTTACGGAGGAAGTGGGCGGTATTTTTACCATTGTTTTTGAAGAGGATGGCAGTATTTCCATGGAGACCAATGCGGACGAGAACGATTTCTACTATGATGAGGTTTCCAGTGGATTGCTGGTTTCCGAGATTCGCAGAAAACGTCAGGAGCTTTTTGAATCCCTGAGTCTGTATTATAAAGTAGTGATTTTGAAAGAGGAGCTGGACACAGATGATATTAGTAATTGATGTGGGCAATACCAATATGACCATTGGCGTCTATAAGGAGAAGGAACTGCGGGCTACCTTCCGTATGATGACCAAGACCCCCAGGACCAGTGACGAATATGGTGTGATGATTTCCCAGCTGCTTACCAGTAAAGACATCGCTATGGGGGATATTGAGGGCTCCATCATTGCCAGTGTAGTGCCGGACGTGATGCATTCTCTGGTGGGTGGCATTGTGAAATATGTGGGTACCAATCCCCTGATTGTGGGGCCCGGTGTAAAGACCGGCATTACCATTACCACAGAAAATCCCCGTGCCATCGGTGCGGACCGCATTGTAGATGCGGTGGCTGCCTATGAGAAATACGGCGGTCCGGTACTGGTGCTGGATTTTGGCACCGCTACCACCTATGATTTGGTCACCGCGGAGGGTAAGTTTACGGCAGGTATCACCGCTCCCGGTATCCGCATCAGCTCGGAGGCATTGTGGACCCAGACGGCGAAGCTGCCTAATATTGAGATTAAGAAGCCTAAGAGTATTCTGGCCCAGGAGACCATCAGCAGTATGCAGGCAGGCCTGGTATACGGACAAATCGGTCAGACCGAATATATCATCCGTAAGGTAAAAGAGGAAAGCGGTATCCAAAACCTGAAGGTAGTGGCTACCGGCGGTTTGGGCAGAATGATTGCAGATGAGACTGATACGATTGACATCTACGACAGCGCATTGACCCTTGATGGTCTGCTGTTTATTTACGAAAAGAATCGCAAATAATCTTGGATGGACCAAGAGATAAAGAAAAGGTACGGACAAAATGAGTAAGTTGACAATCGGCAATGTGACCTTGGACAACAACCTGATTTTGGCCCCTATGGCAGGTGTAACAGACCTGCCATTTCGCTTGCTATGCAGGCAGATGGGAGCGGGACTGGTATGTATGGAAATGGTCAGTGCCAAAGCCATTTATTACAATAATAAAAATACAGATACCCTGATGGAAATACACCCCAGTGAGATGCCTGCATCCCTGCAGCTGTTCGGCTCTGATGCGGATATTATTGCGGAGATGGCCAAGCGCATAGAGGAGCGTCCCTTTGCCATTCTGGATTTTAACATGGGTTGTCCGGTGCCCAAGGTGGTGAATAACGGGGAGGGTAGTGCCCTGATGAAGAATCCCAAGCTGGTAGAAGAGATACTGACCAAGCTGGTAAAGGCAGTGGACAAGCCGGTAACGGTAAAATTCCGTAAGGGCTTTAATGATGAACTGGTGAATGCGGTGGAAATCGCCCGTATTGCGGAAAGCTGTGGCGTGGCAGCAGTAGCTGTGCACGGACGGACCAGAGAGCAGTACTATTCCGGGCAGGCAGATTGGGATATTATCGCCCGGGTGAAGGAAGCGG
>JAFUKK010000192.1 GCA_017473665.1 Lachnospiraceae bacterium | reverse complement strand
TTCATACTATATCATAAAAAGACAGATAGGATTCAGTTATGAGTGAATGTAAATATCAGCAACAGATGGATCAATTTCCTGTAGGGTCAGCATATGTACCCTGGCAGCATTTTGACCAGATGTTTGATAATTTGGAAAAGGCTTTTAAAACCGGAACTATTTTTCCGGAGCTTGATAAACCCTTTGAAGGAAGGAGATGTGTAAAATGAGAAATAAAGACCAGATGCTATGGGATATCGGTATTGTGAGCTTTGTGGTGACGGAACTGGTGCTTTATCTGGACACCCATCCCCGGGATGAAAAGGCGATTCAGTATTTTAATCATTACAACAGTATGAGACAGCAGATGTTAAAGGATTTTGCAATCAGATTTTATCCCTTGACGCTGGACAGCGCAGAGGCTTGTGATCAGTTTGCTTGGGGAATGGCACCATTGCCCTGGGAAGTATGTGCATAAAGGAGGTGGCTTAAGTGTTTGTATATGAAAAAAGATTGCAGTTTCCGGTAAAGATTAAGGAAACCAATGCAAAATTGGCACAGGTAATTATATCCCAGTTTGGTGGTCCTGATGGTGAATTGGCGGCAAGTATGCGTTATTTATCCCAGAGATTCAGTATGCCCTACAAGGAAGTAGCCGGTTTGCTTACGGATATCGGTGTGGAGGAACTAAGTCATCTGGAGATGGTGGGAACAATCATATATCAGTTGACTAAGGATTTGTCCATGGATGAAATTGTAGCCAGTGGATTTGATAAGTATTATGTGGATCATACCATTGGAGTATGGCCTCAGGCTGCAGGCGGTGTGCCCTTTAATGCCTGTGAATTTCAGGTGAAAGGTGATATTATCACAGATTTGACAGAGGACATGGGGGCCGAACAAAAGGCCAGAAGCACTTATGACAATATCTTACGTCTGGTAAGAGATTATCCTGATGTGTATGAGCCTATTAAGTTTCTTCGTCAGCGTGAAATCGTTCATTTCCAGAGGTTCGGGGAAGCCCTTCGTTTCACCCAGGATAAATTAGATGCAAGAAACTTCTATGCTTTTAATCCGGGATTTGATACCAATGGCGGGTGCAAGAAATAGTGTAGATGATTTGTAACATATGAGGTAAGGAGATGGACGATAGGGATAAAGCAAATAAATCCTGCATAGGTTAATAATGATAACCGCTGCAGGAGAGTAAGGACAGTATGGAGCATATCATAGAAATATTGAATGAGGTCAATGATTTTCTGTGGGGACCGGTAATGATTACGGCTATTACAGGAATCGGTCTCTATTTCATGATAAAACTACGTTTTTTACCCATTCGTAGGCTAATGTTTGGCATTCGAAATATTATGAAGGGTGATGATAAAGGTGGAGTTTCGCCTTTTTCAGCACTTGCCATGGAATTGGCCTGTACCATTGGTACCGGAAATATTATCGGTGTCACAGGTGCGTTGCTTTTGGGTGGTCCGGGAGCACTATTTTGGATGAATCTGTCGGCTGTAGTGGGAATGGCTACCAAGCTGGTGGAAGGAAGTTTGTCTGTGAAATATCAGCAAAAAAACGGAGATAATCAATATGTGGGTGGTCCTATGTATGTGGCCAGACATGGATTACCTGTAAAATGGTTGGGAAAATGGTTGGGCCTGGGGTTTGCTTTTTTTTGCGTCCTTTCCTCCTTTGGCGTAGGAAATCTTACCCAGGTCAATTCCATTGCCGGTTCCCTGCAATCAGGACTTAAGATTCCGTTAATTGTTACGGGGCTGATTGTGGGGAGCCTGTGTATATTGATTTTGATAGGTGGTCTGAATGCCATATCCCGTATTGCCTGTCTGTTGGTCCCATTTATGGGGGTATTTTATTTGTTGGGAGCATTCTATGTAATCGGTATAAATATAGATAGATTGCCTGAGAGTCTGTGTCAGATTGTTACTATGGCATTTTTTCCAAGGGCCTTTGGGGGCGGAATGGCAGGAGTGGGACTGATGATGTTGGGAAGGAGTATTCGTTGGGGAGTCAGTCGGGGCGTATTTTCCAATGAGGCCGGCCTGGGAGCATCCGGTATTAGTGCTGCCAGTGTACGTACAGGTGACTATGTGCGCCAGGGATATGTGAGCATGACCAGCGTTTTTTTTGATACGATTTTGATATGCACCATTACAGGATTGGCACTTTTGTGCTCCGGTGTGTTGGAGCCCTTTTATTTTGCCGGCAATAGTGAAGAAGCGGCAGGACTGACCATAAAGGCCTTTGAAACAGCGTTGGGACAGCATGGGGCTGCATTTATCAGTATTTGTATTTCTTTGTTTGTATTTGCTACTATTATCGGATGGGCCTATCAGGGGGAGCGGGCCTTTGAATTTTTGCTGGGAAGCAATCGGTACAATATGGTGTATCGGATGTTATATGCCCTGATGACCGTATTTGGCGCTGTGGTTTCCTTAGATTTAGTATGGACCATGGCGGATATTCTGAATGCATTGATGGCTATTCCAAATTTGATATTGTTAGTGTTATTACATAGGGAGATATGCGAGGATATTGCGGGATATAACAAAAAATAAAAGGAAAGCAAATTAGAAATAAAATACAGTTGAGAAAAGGAAGTGTGCGTGGTATGATACCATTGGTTTTGTATTTGATATTCACTGCCCGTGAGGTCAATACTTAAGAAAGGATTGGAGAATGCAAAAAGAGATGGATTTAAGTACAATTGATATAGATGCTGAGGCTCCTGTTTCTGAGGTGGAACGCCAGTATTATTATATGGCAAAGGCACGTCAGCATGTTGGTGCACTGGCGGAAATGCTGGGCCGTACACCTACTTGCTGTGTGACCACTTTTGGTTGCCAGATGAATTCCAGGGATTCCGAAAAGCTGATTGGTATTTTAAAATTGGTGGGATATGAGATGATAGAGGATGAACATGCGGACTTTGTCATTTTTAATACCTGCACCGTCCGGGACAATGCCAACCAGCGTTTGTATGGACGTTTAGGTGCGCTTAGCAGTTTCAAAAAGAAGAATCCCCATATGATGATTGCCCTGTGCGGTTGTATGATGCAGGAGGATGCTGCCATTCAGAAGATTCAAAAGAGTTATCGTCACGTGAATCTGATTTTTGGTACTCATAATATTTTTAAGTTTGCCGAGCTTTTATATCGTGCCTTTGAGAATAAAAAGGGCATGGTCATTGATATTTGGGAGGATACGGACCAGATTGTGGAGGATTTACCGGTGGAACGCAAATATTCCTTCAAATCCGGTATCAATATTATGTTTGGCTGTAATAATTTCTGCAGCTATTGTATTGTGCCCTATGTAAGAGGACGTGAGCGTAGCCGCAGGCCCCGGGAGATTATCCGTGAAATAGAAAATTTGGTTGCAGATGGTGTGGTGGAAATCATGCTGTTGGGCCAAAATGTGAATTCCTATGGTAAAAATCTGGAGGAGCCCATGAGTTTTGCTCAGCTGTTGCGGGAGATTGAGAAGATAGAAGGGCTGAAGCGGATTCGCTTTATGACCTCTCATCCCAAGGATTTGTCCGATGAACTGATTCAGGTGATGAAGGAATCCAAGAAGATTTGTAAGCATTTGCATTTGCCTTTGCAGTCAGGCTCCAGCCGTATTTTGCAGGCCATGAATCGCCGCTATACTAAGGAGCAGTATCTGGCCTTGGCAGAAAAAATCCGTCGGGAGATTCCGGATATTTCCCTGACTACGGATATTATCGTAGGATTCCCGGGAGAGACACCGGAGGATGTGCAGGAGACTATCGATGTTATCAAACAGGTGAAATATGAGAATGCCTTTACCTTTATTTAGTCCAAACGCACCGGCACTCCTGCTGCCACGATGGACAATCAAGTGCCTGAGAATGTGGTGAAGGAAGGCTTTGATAAAGTGCTTCAGGTGGTACAGGAAACTGCCAGAGAGCAGATTGCTTTAAATGAAGGAAAAACCATGGAAGTGTTGGTGGAGGAAATTAACGAAAAAGACAGCAGCCTCATGGCAGGTCGTCTCTCCAACAATACCCTGGTGCATTTTCCGGGCACACCGGATATGATTGGCACCCTGGTGCAGGTACACTTGGACG
>JAFUKK010000191.1 GCA_017473665.1 Lachnospiraceae bacterium | reverse complement strand
TTTTGATACTGCCTGGATGTATTGCGGAGAAAAGAGTGAGTGTGCCGTGAAGGAGGCTCTGGTGCAGCGTCATCCCAGAGAGAGCTTTACCCTGGCTACCAAGCTGCCTGCGTACATGTTGCAGAAGGAAGAGGATAGGGATTGGTTGTTTGCTCAGCAGCTGCAAAAGACCGGTGCGGGGTTCTTTGATTATTATCTGATTCATGATGTGAATTCCCACAGTATACAGACTTTTGAAAGGCTGAAATGCTTTGAATGGCTGCAGGAGAAGAAGGAGCAGGGACTGGTAAAGAATATCGGATTTTCCTTCCATGACGGACCTGAGCTGCTGGATAGGGTGCTTACGGATTATCCGGAGATGGAGTTTGTGCAGCTGCAGATTAATTATCTGGATTGGGACAGCCTGGGAGTGCAGTCCAGAGCCTGCTACGAGGTGGCACTAAAGCATGGAAAACAGGTAATGGTCATGGAGCCTGTAAAGGGTGGTGCATTGGCCAATGTGCCGGAAAAAGTGGAGCAGATGTTTAAGGCCCATGACAGTGAAAGTTCCATAGCGTCCTGGGCTATTCGGTTTGCAGCAGGACTTGACCATGTATGTATGGTTTTAAGCGGTATGAGCGATATGGAGCAGCTGAAGGACAATATGTCCTATATGGCAGATTTTAAACCTCTGACAGAGCAGGAAGTGGAGATGGTGCATAAGGCGGCAGATATGATCAATGAAACCATAGCGATTCCCTGCACCGGCTGTGCTTATTGTATCGTGGATTGCCCTAGGAATATTGCAATTCCTAAGTATTTCTCCTTGTATAATGCGGATGTTCAGGAGGGTAAGAGCAGCGGGTGGACCTCCCAACAGGGTTATTATGAATCCTTGAACAGTGTATTCGGTAAGGCTTCCGATTGTATAAAATGTGGTAAATGTGAAAACATGTGTCCACAGCATCTCCCCATTCGAAAATATCTGGAGGATGTGGCGCAGCGATTTGAATAAAGCGACAATAATAGCTAACCGGCAGTGCCAATGCAGGCACTGTCGGTTCTTTTATATGAGGCCCAGAGGAATTGTGGTAAGAGAATTGACAAATGGGTAGTAAAAGGCTATGATATATACGGATTAGAAATCTAATTCGATAAGCAGAAGAGGTGTATATATGAAGAAAAAGATTTGGTTTTACCTGGTGACCGGAGCTATGGTACTGGCTTTCGCCGGGTGCGGAAATGCAGAGGTATCCCAGGATACTTCCTTGGACAGTAGTCAGACGGTGCAGGAAGAGCCTGTTGAGAGCTCGGAGAGTACAGCTGTGGAGGAGGTATCATCGGAGGAGTCTGCAACAGAAGAAAGTACCACCGTTGAAGAGTCTGAGAATCAGGCAAGTGAGGAAATATCCGTCCAGGATACAGAGGAAACGGTAGCGGAGAAGGAAGAAAGTGAGGATGAAGAAGTGACAAAGCAGGAAGAGAATAATTTTGACGTACCCTTGAATTTTACTTCTATTCAGAAGGGAGCAAAATACGGTAAGATGCAGGAGATTACCTATGAGTCCAAGACCACCGGAACAACCCGGAAGGCCAATATCATATTGCCTGTGGATTACAGTGAGGACAAGGAATACCCTGTATTGTATTTGTTGCATGGAATTGGCGGAGATCAGAACGAATGGAAGGGCGGTAAGCCGGAGTATATTGTAAGCAATCTGGTGGCAGCAGGAGAAACCAGTGAAATGATTGTGGTATTTCCTAATGTACGTGCCAGAGCCAATGATGCAGGTAATCCGGGAGATATATATACCGTGGAGCATTTCAATGCTTTTGATAATTTCATCAATGATTTAAGAGACGACCTGATGCCTTTTATAGAGGAAAATTATTCTATTGCCACCGGCAAGGAAAATACTGCTATAGCAGGTCTTTCCATGGGTGGACGTGAAGCTTTGTATATAGGATTTTCCATGCCTGAGACCTTCGGTTATATTGGTGCTTTCTGTCCGGCTCCGGGTGTGCTTCCCTATCATACCGAAAAGGGACTTTTCCTGGAAGAAGATTTTCGCCTGCCTGAGGGAAGCGATAATATGGTCATGATTGTAAAGGGAAAAACCGATGGGGTGGTAGCTGAATGGCCCGAGACCTATCATAAAACCTTGGAAGCAAACGAGGTAGAGCATATATATTATGAAACTGATGGTGGACATGATTTTACTGTGTGGAAGCATGGTCTGTATAATTTTGTAAAGCGTATTTTCTAAAGGCGGAGGCTGAGAATTGGGCCGGAAATTTTTACATGTATTATTATTGAAAACATATTCCAATCATAAAAAGAGAAGCAGACAGTATTTTCAACAATTACAATTGACTGAAGGGCAACCCAAGGTATTGACCATTCTCAGTGGCATGGAGGGCTGTCAGCAGAAGGAATTGGCTCAGGCCTGTGGGGTGGAGCCGGCTACTATGACTTCTCTGCTTAAAAATATGGAGCATAGCGGTCTGATTTACAAGGAACGGATGTCTTTGCCCGGTGGTAAATGGGCATATAGTATCTTTCTCACAGAGCGCGGTAGAGGACTATCCGGTGAAGTGATGGATATGGTGGAGCAACTGGAAGAGACTGCGTTTCGGGATTTTACAGAGGGGGAAAAGGAAACCTTTCTGAAGCTCTTTGCCAAAGTGGCGGAAAATCTGGATAAGGTAAATGAACAGTAAGCTTTCAATAAAGTGATTATCTGAACGTAAGTTAAGAGCACGGTTTCCCTAAAAGGAAGCCGTGCTCTTTGGTATAAAAAACGATAGAGCTGTATGCAGGCGATTATTCCAGTGCCATTTTGCGGATGCGGGCAAAGCTGTTGCTGACTGTAGGAATGGCCAGCAGGATAATGGTAATCATTGCTTCGGCGAAAATATAGATACCATTATAAACGCAGGAGTAGGCTACAGGATTCCAACCCTCCCAGGCATAGATTCCAAAGAACATACAGCCGGACAGTACTGCAAAGATGTAGCGTCCCAGTACCGCGGTGATGTAGCCCTTTAGTAAGCCATGCTTGGAATTACGGAACAGACCGGACAGTCCCAGAGCACCGAAGGCCAGCAGATAGTCTACCACCAGCTGTGCGGGGAACAGGATGTACGGATCTACCAGCATCTGTAATACGCCGTAGGCTACGCCGGTGAGGACACCTGCGCCTACACCGAATAAGTAGCCGGGCAGGCAGATAATCAGCATGGACAGTAGCGTGATGGAGCCACCGGTAGGAAAGGAAAACACCTTAATATTGGACAGTACAGTACCCAGTGCGATGGACAGGGCACAAAATGCCAGCTGCTTCACAGTCAGCTTCACGGTGTGCTTTTTCATAAAGAGCACGGCCAGACCCAGCAGGATACAAATTGCCACAAAGAGCAGTACATTACCCAGAGTGGTAGGGACGTAAGTGGTTTCGCCCCAATCGTTTACAACAACATTATAAAGCATAAAAAAAGCCTCCTTCGTGTAGCGAGGAGGGACATCATCGTATTCATAGGATAATCATAATTATCTGCCGCCCGGGCATGGGCAGAAATATATGTAATCTTATGAATCAGCTTCCTTACGCCGGTATTACCCGGGTCAAGTAGTGAGGGTTAGAATCCAAGGATTCAGTCTCAGCGATGCGCACCCCTAGCATGTATTAAATTACAAGAGACAATATAAAGGCAGGGGGAAAATTTGTCAAGGGGGAGTTTGTAGAAATTTTAGAACAAAGTTTTTTATGGGCCACATTTGCAAATTATGTAAAGTTGTAGTGTCGGGATTAATATGATACAATTTTCCTTAGTTCTTTGTAAAATATTAGAATGATAACGGGATGTGTATTATGACTTCAAAAAATCTGGTGATTGGTCTTGTGGCTCATGTGGATGCAGGGAAAACGACCCTGGCAGAGGGAATTTTATATCAAACAGAAACCATCCGCAGTATGGGCAGAGTGGACCACGGGAATGCCTATCTGGACACGGATGCAATGGAGAAGGATAGGGGGATTACCATCTTTTCCAAGCAGGCCCAGGTACAGTGGCAGGATAGACAATTTACCTTGCTGGATACCCCGGGGCATGTGGATTTCTCTGCAGAGATGGAACGTACCTTGCAGGTACTGGATGTAGCGGTGCTGATTATCAGTGGCAGTGACGGTGTGTCCGGGCATACCAAGACTTTGTGGCGCCTGTTAAAGAATTATGAGATTCCCACTTTTTTATTTGTGAATAAAATGGATCTGCCCGGTACGGACCGTAAGTGGCTGTTGAACCAGTTGCGGCAGCAGCTGTCCGAAAATATTGTGGCCTTTGATGAGGACGGATCGGAAGGGGTTGCCTACAGGGATGATCAGCTGG
>JAFUKK010000190.1 GCA_017473665.1 Lachnospiraceae bacterium | reverse complement strand
TCCCCTGATGTCCGGCAGCACGGGAAATGAATTCCCTGCACTCATTGGGGCAGCTTCTGTGGAAGAGTTTGAACAGAAGGCCGGAGAGATTTTTGGAGAAAAGGCCGAGGACTTTTGAAAATTTAAAGAAGCTTACGAGCAGGATGCAGAGGGGGCCTATGCCAGAGTAAACGGTATCGAGTGTACTATAAAGGCGGCCTTTGAAGAAAGCAGAAAAAATGGAAATAGGCAGAATTGCTATTACTATCGTTTTGTTCCGGATATTCCCGGATGGGATCATCCGGGCACCTTCCACTCTGTAGATTTGTGGTTCTTTTTTGAGACCCTGGCTAAGTGCTGGAGACCTTTTGTGGGCAGGCATTATGATTTGTCCAGGCAGATGTGTAATTATTTCTGCAATTTCATTAAAGCCGGTGACCCCAATGGCCCGGATGCGGATGGCTCACAGCTTCCTACATGGGAGCCTTATAAAAAGGAGGCACCTATGGGAATGAGCTTTACGGAACATGGTGCAGTAGCTATACAGGAAAAGGATAGTGATTATATCCGTTTCCATGTGGAACATATAAAAAACAGACTGAAGAAAAAATAAAAGGAAAGAGAGTGTGCACAGTGATTACAGTAAAAGAAATCGCGCAAATGTGTAACGTATCCCCCAGTACGGTGTCTAATATTTTGAATGGCAGACCCAATGTGGGAGAAGAGACCAGACAGCGGGTACTGGAGGTAATTAAAGAGACCGGTTATCAGCCCAATTACTTTGCCCAGAGTATGCGGAAACAGAGTAGTAAGATGATCAGTATTGTGGTAGAAGATTTGGGTGAATTCAGTACGCCTCCTATTGTAGAGGCGGCTATGGCATATTGTGATGATATGGGTTATCGTGCAATTCTGATGAACATGCGTCTGTATGATAAATGGCAGAAGGACTGGTATGATGACGAGGACAAGGTGAAATCCGTATTACTCCCGCTGATTCAGGAGATGCAGTCCATTCGCGTGGATGGTATGCTGTATATTGCAGGGCACTGCCGCCATATTGATTATTTCCCCAAGGAATTTAAATTACCCGGTGTAATTGCCTATGGTATATCAGAAGGTGGCAGATATCCTTCAGTGGTCATAGATGATGAAAAGGGCGGTTATGATATTGCCCGATATCTGATAGAGCAAGGGCATACCTGCATCGGAGTCATTGCCGGTTCCGATAATAATCTCCATACCCGGAGTCGTCTCGATGGATTCTGTAAAGCGTTGCAGGAAAGAAAGGTTCCCTATGATCCCCGGTTGGTGCGCTACGGCGACTGGAAACGTGGGTCCGGTTATCAGGAGGCAGCCTATCTGGTGGAGCAGGGTGTGACTGCTATTTTCTGCATGAATGATTCCATGGCAGCAGGTGTTTATGACTATTTGCGTGAGAAGGGATTAACCATCGGTCAGGATATTTCAGTAGTGGGTTATGATAATAAAGAGTTGTCCAAATATTTGTATCCTGCATTAACCACCAATGAGATTCCTTTACGGGTCATCGGTCAAAAAGCGGCAGAGCTTTTGATAGACCATATAGAAGATAAAGAACAGGAAGCAACAGGAGGAATGCTTGTAAAGCTTCCCTGTGAGATGCGATACAGAGATTCTGTTGATAAACTGAAATAAGTAAAAAGAAAAGCTGATGGTTCAGCTTTTCTTTTTTTATGAAAACCATTAAAATAAAGGAAAAATCATAAGAAAAACCATTAAAATAAAGGTTTTTCTTTACAAATGGATATAATAATGTTTAAATAAAGCTAGGAGGTGGTGCTTATGGCAATGAAAAAGTATATCACACCGGAGTATATTACAGCAGATGAGATAAAGAAAATACGGAAAACATTAGGCTTGACCCAAAGGGAATTTGCAGTACTAGTGGGGATTTCCCAATCTTCTGTAGAACGCTGGGAAGCCGGTAATACATCACTTACCGGTCCATTGGTGCTTTTAATGGAATTATTGGCAAAACATCCGGAGTACTTACAGGAGATAACTGTTCCTGCAAAAGTATATCCCCTCAGACTTTGGTATATGCATAAGCAGACGGTTTGTACGCTGATTGATGTGGATGAGGTAAAACAGGAACTGGAGATTAGGAATTATACAGACAATCTGATGTTTCGTGCCTTTGGAATAGTGGAACATCCGGATTATGAAATGTACACGGAGTTTCTGAAGTCCAGATGCTTCCCTGAGAGCAGGGATAAGATGAAATTGGTGCTACAGGATTTGAACCTGCCCTTTTATGATCCCTTCATGATTATTGAAAAGACGGAGGGACGCATGGCAGAGGATGATTTTTGGATTAAGATAGAGAGGTAGCCTATGATAGAATTGTTTGAGCAGGATATGCGTACAAATGATAGGCAGTCCTCCAAAGGGAATCAGCTGAAATGGGAGAATCAGGGACATTGGTATAAGGCCGATTATACCGGTTATGAGGGACTGGCAGAATATATGATATCTCATTTGCTTCAAAAATCATCCCTGCAGGACTCAGAATATGCTTTATATGATTTGGAGCAGATAAAGTATAAGACCACTGTTTATAATGGAGTCCGCAGTAGAAATTTTCTGACGGATGATTGGCAAATCGTTACTTTGGAGCGTCTGGTGAAACAGTTCTTTAATGAGAGTTTGTATCAGTCTGTTTTCAGGATTACGGAGACAGAAGAGCGACTACGATTTTTAGTAAATCAAGTGGAGCGCATTACGGGACTTAGGGATTTTGGCATTTATATGAACAAGTTGTTGACAATTGATGCTTTGTTTCTAAACGAAGATAGGCATACTCATAATATTGCAGTGCTGATGAACGGCCGAGGTGAGTTTGCTTATTGTCCCATGTTTGATCATGGTGCCGGACTGTTATCGGATATTACCCAGGATTATCCTCTGGGAAATGATTTGTATGAATTGTTGGATGAAGTCCGTGCCAAAACCATTTCCATGGATTTTGAAGAGCAACTGATAGCATCGGAAAAGCTTTTTGGAGCACATCTGACGTTTTCCTTTACAAAGCAGGATATCAGAAGGCTTTTGCAGGAGGCGGTTATTTATTCGGAAGAAGTGCGAAGCCGGGTGGAACAGATTCTTTATCAGCAGATGAGAAAGTATGAATATTTGTTTAACAAATAATTGTAAGGAGGACGCAGGATATGATTCGGGAAATAATGAAAGAGGATTTGCAAGGCTTATTGACCTTATACATGCAGCTCCATGATAATCCAATGCCGGAGCAGACTCCCCGGCTGGAAGCATTGTGGCAGGAGATTTTGGAGGATGACCACCATCACATTATTGTAGCGGAAGAGGATGGACAAATCGTATCCTCCTGTGTATGTGTGATTATCCCTAACCTGACCCATGGTCAGCGGCCCTATGCCTTTGTGGAGAATGTAATTACAGATGAGGCTTATCGGGGGAAGGGACTGGCCACCGCCTGCCTGGATTATGCCAGAGAGCTGGCCCGTAGGCATCAATGCTACAAGCTGATGCTGCTTACCGGTTCCAAGCGGGAGAGTACCCTGCGTTTTTATGAGAATGCAGGATATAACAGTAAGGACAAGACGGCGTTTATACAATGGATATAAAAAGTAAAATAGATTGGGAGGTTGGGGTAAAGTGGTAGCATTTGTAATCTGGGCAGTATGTGGTTTGTTTTTCATAGGATTAGGTATCTATGATATTTGTTCCAAGAAACAGGTGCCCTTTGGCATTTGGGCCAACGCGGAGCCGGAACCCATGAAGGATGTGACGGGGCACAATAGAGCCGTGGGAATCCTATGGTGCGTATATGGTATCGTATTTATGCTTTTGGGTCTTCCTTTGATGACCGGGCAGAATTCCCCTTATATTATTGTTTCCATTCTGGGGGTGGCTTTTGAGTCCATTGTAGCCATGGCGGTGTATGTAGTGGTTATTGAAAAGAAATATAGATGAGAGGTGTCTTCCCGGGAGACCTTTGCAGAAGGTGGCGTGGATGTGACCTGCTGGCTGGTTACCCGGGAAAATGGTTTGTATTCCATGGACGATTTCTGTAAGTAGGATTAACCGGACAAAGCCTGGCACATATCTAAAATTCTAGCGGGAAGCTAGGCTGGCATAGATGACCCCGCAGCCGATTTTGGTACCGGAATCTCCGGCGGGTTGACTGGTGAAGTCGTCTCGCATATCGTGGATGACCAGGGACTTGCCCAGGATATCTGAGATAGTGAAGCGGTCTGTAAAAAAACACATCCAAGCACTTCCCTGATTACTTAGGAGGGGCAATAGGTCTCCTGCATGTCTGGGATGAAAAGTAGAAGAGGGATTGTAGTGACTACCTGTTTGGTCGAAGGGTAGCGTACAGTCCCCTTTTTCATGAATGTGCATGCCATAAAAACCGGAGGCATTGGTTGGGAGACCATGGATTTCTGCACTGACGATGACACCGCCGGTGGAAGTCTCCATAAAGGATACCAGACCATACAGTTTGGGGTACTCCTGATTGCCCTTAATCCAGGCCTGCGCCTTGGGCTGTCCCTGTATTTGCATAGGGGGCAAATGATTGATGGGAGAAAAATATTCCATAAAGAAGACTTTTCTTTTTAGGATATGACAGAAAACGACTTTGGTGCAGAAATAAGGAGCAGGCCT
>JAFUKK010000189.1 GCA_017473665.1 Lachnospiraceae bacterium | reverse complement strand
TCAGGGCCCTTTATGATCGTATGGAGGAATGCCCCGAGGCCTTTTCGGCCAGTGCATCCATGCGGATGTGGGATCAGCCGGAACTTTTGGACGGTGCGGGAGATAATTACTGCGCCTTAGGGTGGGCCTATGCCCGAGGCAAAGGTCGTCCGGCAGTAAAATACAAAAAGCCCTGCGAGATTTTTTCCTCCTGTGGTGGTGCAGTTATTTATCGCCGGGATATTTTGAGACAAATTGGTTTGTTTGACGAGTTGCATTTTGCCTATCTGGAGGATTTGGATTTGGGGTATCGGGCCAGAATACACGGTTATGTGAATGTGTACGCCCCCGAAGCTGAGGTGATTCATTACGGCAGTGGATCCACCGGTTCCAGATATAATGAGTGGAAGACAGAGAAAGCATCCGCTAATTCTGTGTATGTGGTATGGAAAAACATGCCACTTTTGCAGTGGCTTTGGAATCTGCCACTGTTGTTACTTGGTTTTTTGGTAAAATTTATATTTTTCACCGGAAAAGGAATGGGTAAAATATATATAAAGGGACTATGGAAGGGGCTTAAGAGATGCTGTCATGCAGAGGGCAGGGCGCATAAGGTGCATTTCCAATTTTGTCATTTGGGGAATTATCTGTGGATACAAATACTTTTATACATCAATTTATTTCGTTTTTTGCTCAAAAGATAGGGGTATGCGTTGTTTATCTTCAGAAAATCTTAAGTTGTTTCTTTTGTAACAATATTGTAAAATATCCCATGGGTGGTGCTTATGATAAAAGACAACCAGAAGGTGTTTAACAGGCTGATGGTCGTTGTCGATGGGTGTATAACGGCGGCTTCACTGATACTGGCGTATATTATCAAATTTTATATCTTTAATGCAGGACCGGGTGTGGGTGTACTACCGCTGAGAGATTATATCAGTTTATTGATATATATTGTCCCCGGTTATCTGTTGTTGTACCATCAATGCGATATTTACTCGCCCAAGCGTACGGTGCGGCGTAAATTTGAGATTTTTGGTATCATCAAGGCCAACAGCATAGGTCTGGCGGCATTGATTATTATACTGTATATGATCGTCCGGGAGTTTAACTTTTCCCGTTCGGTGATGGCATTCTTTTATGTTTTAAATGTTGTATTGACATCTTCCTTCCGTCTGTTGATGCGGAAGATGCTACGTAGTTTTCGCAGTAGGGGATTTAATCTGAAACATATTCTGTTGGTGGGTTATTCCAGGGCAGCAGAGGAATATATTAATCGGATTATGGATAATCCCCAGTGGGGATATGTGGTCTGCGGTATTCTGGATGACCATATTCCGGCAGGCACCTTGTACAAGGGTGTGAAAGTGCTGGGGACTACCGGTAATCTGGAAGTGATTCTTCCTGAGAATAAGTTGGACGAGATAGCCATTACCCTGTCCCTGAAGGATTATGATTTGCTGGAATATGTGGTGGATGTATGTGAACGCTCCGGTGTTCATACCAAGTTCATTCCCGATTATAACAGTCTGATTCCCACCAAGCCTTATACAGAGGATTTAATGGGATTACCTGTAATAAACATCCGATATGTACCTCTGACCAATACCGGCAATATGCTGGTAAAACGAGTGATTGATATATGCGGTTCCTTATTTGGAATCCTACTGACTTCTCCCATTATGCTGGTGGCGGCAGTGCTGGTTAAGCTCAGCAGCCCCGGGCCGATTATCTTTAAGCAGGAGAGAGTGGGACTTCACAATAAGCCATTCTATATGTACAAATTCCGAAGCATGGCCCTACAGGAGCCCGGCGAGGAAAAAAAGGCATGGACAGTAAAGGATGATCCCCGGGTCACCGGTATCGGGCGTATATTACGTAAAACGAGCATTGATGAGCTGCCACAGCTGTTTAATATATTAAAGGGTGATATGAGTCTGGTGGGGCCCAGGCCGGAGCGTCCGCTTTTCGTGGAAAAGTTCCGTCAGGAGATTCCCCGTTATATGGTAAAGCATCAGGTGAGACCGGGGCTTACCGGCTGGGCACAGGTCAATGGACTTAGAGGGGATACTTCTATCCGAAAGAGGATAGAATATGATATTTATTACATTGAAAATTGGACCTTTTGGTTTGATTTCAAAATCATTTTTATGACCTTTATAACAGGGTTTATTAACAAAAACGCGTATTAGCGGAAACAAGGAGAACGGTAACATGGCAACAAATTCCAACCAAAAAAGTACCACAGGAAAGAGAAAAGCAAACAGCAAGAGAAAGCTGATTCTTTTTGGGGTAGAGATTTTAGTAATTGCTGTAATGTTGGTGGCATTATATCTGGTAACTCAGATGACTTCTGATACAGATGGTCCCAAGGTAACAGTACTGGAGCCTGAAAAGCTGGAGATTAAGCAGGAAGTAGTAGAAAATGAAAGCATGAAGGGCTACAAAAACATTGCATTATTCGGTGTTGATGCTACAGAAGAGGACGAATTGTACAAGGGCAGCCGTAGTGACAGTATTATGATTGCCAGCATTAATATGGACACCGGTGATATC
>JAFUKK010000015.1 GCA_017473665.1 Lachnospiraceae bacterium | reverse complement strand
TCAAATATACCTCCAGGCCACATCCCAACCCCCATAGGTAAAAACCGCAGCTGCTGAAAGCATGGCAGTCCGCTCTACCATAAAATCTGCAAAAAAACCACTCCTGCAGGCCCCAGAATATCACCGCATCTGCCGGAAACCGGGCTCCCGTTCCCCCCAAGGCATAGGGCACCCAAAATATCATTGCCATTAGCCAGATGCCATTGGTCACTTCCCGGGTCCTGTAATCCTGAAGGGCTGCCCCACACAGCAACAACAAAAAAACTGCCGCACACACGCTACATACCGGGGTTGTCTCAACGAAGTCTGGTATGTAACTCATCCAAAATACTCCCCTTTACCTGAATTTGCAATGTCTGCTCCAAATAACCTCCTCCCTCTTTATATGCTTTGACCTCAAATTCATAGGAACCCTCCCGAGCCTTCAAGGGCACCATAAACTGTAACTGTTCCTGCCGGTGATAAACCGTGCTCTGCCCATAGTCAAAATTTTCCCCCTTTGGAAATCCCCACTCCGCCCAGTCCGAAGGATATCGTACTTCCAGCCTCCGGGCAAAACCATAGGTGTCCACCAATATTCTCCCGCTTTCTCCTGCTTTAAACAAAGGCTCATGGGGAGAAAGAATACGCTCCACTGTTGCAGTCATGGAAAAGAAAGGATTTTCCACCACCATATACCGGCGGTTTCCCACATTATCCACCGCCAGAAACCGTATTTCCACATCCCCTGCCAACAAGGGATCTGTTTCTGCCAACCGCAGTTCCAGATACTGCCCGTCCGTGGACCTGATTTCCCGTTGCACATATTGGTCCTTATTAACAATGGTGCAGTAAAACTCTCTCATGCCACTGCCACCGTCTTCGGCAGTAAAACAGGCCACATATTCTCCCTCCTTACTACTCCATCCGGACAATGCATCCACCCCTCCGATTTCAGGGGCCTCTCCGTCCACCCGCAGCCATAGTCCGTTTGGCACATCCAGGGCAGTGTCGGAACGCACTACTTGCTCCTGCCACTGTGCCCCTGCAGAGGGAATCACATGCAACCGCTGGCCATCATAGCCTGCATCAATTACAAACTTCTGCATGGCCTCCAGACAATTCCCCCGATTACTGCGTACCACCCGGGTATATACCGCATCTTCCAAAAACGAAGCCCCCAGGATACTCTTAGTAAGCTGGTCCCTGTCATACTCATATTCTCCATCCTCTATCTCACAATTGGGTACACAGATACTGAAAGTCCCACCGGCCACTCCATTATCTACAAGAAAATCCAAGTAATTAATCTGATACCCTTTTGATGCCCCCCGGGGCATCCCTGCCACCAGATATAATGTAAACGCAGTTTCTCCATCCCCCCGCACATACCACTCTCTTTCAGCTGCCGGATATATATTATCCTCCTCTGACCATAGCGTAATGGGCTGGGTGGCAATGGGCCAGGGCACCGCCTCATCCTGTTCCCATATGGGTACATGAACAGATTCAGACAGGTTCCCCGCCACATCCATTGCCGCCACATGCAAATATCGTTTTTCTGCCTGCAACATGAGCAGACAGGAAGATTCCCCCGAAAACCTTCCATTTTTTAAGGTAACCTGTGTATCCGGATACTCATCCTCCAAAAAATAGTAACCCTTTATGCCACTTTCCATGATATTTTCCGTGATATTACTTCTACACACCTCATCGCCATGGCTAACCTCATGACCTGACACCTGATGACAATAAACAGTCCCCCGGTCCTTGGGACGCTTCCACTCCACCTTTATGCTTCTGCCATCATAAACTCTTTTGCTGATGGTATCCTGTTGTATTCTATCCGGCGCCGCCATATCCTTGGCTGCCACGTTATGCAGTTCCATATTGTCGATACATTCCACCGCCGACAGATGGATGTCCACACTGCCGTTACCGCTTCCTACTCCCGCCTTTGTGGATACCAGGGTACAGTAGGTACTGTTTACATAATTACTGCCTCCGTAGGCCTTGGTAGCTGCAATGATTTCCCCTTCCTCCCGGTTACAGGTCTGATACGCATAGGAATAGGACATATTCTTAAGCTTTAGGTTGACACCGATTACATCCTCCGCATAGCGGAAGGTGGATACCATATTTACATAGATACCGTTTGTGGTCTCTGCAATGGGCAGATGAAAGTCTATGGTAAAATATTCATAGCTATCTGCACCATCCCAGTTTCCACTATGGTTTATGTATCCGGTATGGGGTGCCTTAGTCCTATAGCCGGATACAATACCATTATCAAAGGAATAGGTGGTACGGATTCTTGTATGGTCCGTACAGCCGGCGGAAGAACAAATACGCTCCTCATGGGAGCTGACGCTGTAGGCAAGGGAATCCAAATCCAGGTAGTACAAACAGGCATCCGTAGCCGCATCATGCACATAAATCTGGTAATCAGCATCTTCATCCCTTAAGGACGTGCCACTAATGCCCCATACATTAGGTTCCTCTGTGGCTACAGTAAAGTGCAAAGTGCCGGTACCGGGAGTACTGAAAGCGTTTGCCTTTGATGTGGTCAGTCTAAGTGTGGCGGGCCATTTATAGGCCTGGGCACGAATACCGGTATAATCCACCGAATCATAGGCCTGTATTCCGAAGGTACCCGTATGCGCCCTATCCACATTGGCATAAAAGCCACTGTCTGCTGTTTCTGTACCGTTCACATAGCACTCCGGGGTATGATGATGGATGATGGC
>JAFUKK010000188.1 GCA_017473665.1 Lachnospiraceae bacterium | reverse complement strand
TGACTTTCTGGGATTGGAATGCTACTTTATTAGATACCCAGGAGATTTCGGCAGGTCAGGATGCTACTCCGCCTGCAGTACCCGGCAGACCCGGTTATATTCATACGGGATGGGTGCCTGATTATCATGGTATCAACAGTGATTTACAGATTACAGCCCAGTATGAAGCTGAGGATCCGGATGCACATAAGTTTACGGTTACCTTCCTGGATTTTGATGATACTGTACTAAAGACCACTTTGGTTGCGCCCGGAGCAGATGCAGAGCCTCCTATAGACCCTAAGAGAGATGGCTATATGTTTACCGGTTGGAGACCTGCCATTACCAATATCCAGCAGGATACCACTATTTATGCACAGTATGAAAAGCTGGACTCTACTACAACACAGTTTGTTGTACGATTTATTGATTATAATGATACGGTGCTGTATACCCAGAAAGTGAATCCCGGTGAAAGTGCTATTTTGCCCCAGAGTCCTGTAAGAGAAGGTTATACCTTTACCGGTTGGAGACCTGCCATTACCAATATTACCAAGGATACCGATACCTATGCCCAGTATGAGAAGAACCTGAATACTGACAGTAATAATGGTAATAACGGAAACAATAATAATAATGGAAATGATGGTACTAATGGAGGCAACGGAACCACATCCTCCAAGGTATACAATCTGACCGTACGAAATGGTAGCGGTTCCGGTAGCTATGCAGCCGGTTCCCAGCCCATTATCATCGCAGATGATCCTGCAAAAGGGAAGGTATTTAGTAATTGGACCATAGCCCCTGCAGGCACCAAGATTGCCAGCAAGGTATTGTCTGCTACAGTAGTAACCATGCCTGAGGGCGATGTTGTGGTGACTGCTCATTATAAAAATGCAGACAGTGATACCACTACCAATAACAGACCTAACAGCGGTACCAATGTAAGTGGTGGCGGTACTACAGTGGTCATTGATAAAAACGGATTATCCAATACTGGTGTTGTTTCTGCTACCATTAATGGTTCTTCAGATAACTTTACCATTAAGATTTCTGAAAGTTCCGTGGCTGCAGAACAGGCTTTAAAGGCGCTAAAGGCAAAGTTTGGTGATATATCCGGTATCAAATACTTCCCCTTCGATATCAGCTTGTATGATTCCAAGGGAACTAAGAAAATATATGATACCACCGGATTATCCATCAAAGTGACCCTACCCTTGCCGGATTCCCTGGTACCTTATGCAGGTAACAGTAAAGTGGCCAGTGTGGCAGACGGTAAGCTGGAGTCCTTAAGTGCCAAATTCAATACGATTTCCGGTGTACCCTGCATTACCTTTACCTGTGAGCACTTTTCACCTTATGTGATTTATGTGAACACAGACAATCTGATGGCCGGCGGTGATGTCAGTGGTGGCGGAAATGGTAACGGAAGTGGTAGTGGTGGAGGAGCATCGGATGATACTCCCAAGACCGGCGATGGCATCCATCCCAAATGGTTCTTATCCATGGGATTGTCATGTGTAGCTTTCGTGTTATTCATGAAACGTGATAAAAGACAGCTTCAGACTGCAAAAGTTGTCAAAAAATAAAATGGGAAGTGATAATCTTCCATAGGAAGGATAGCAGGTGTTCTATGAGAAAGCCACTGAAAGGTTTCTGTGTCCTGCTGCTTTGTGCGACACTGTTTTTTATGCAATCTTTCATAGCGGAAGCAGATGGTAATACATCTGCTTCCGACTTTCAAATGGAAGGAACTGAATTAACCAAATACAAAGGCACGTCCAAGGACGTGTCTATTCCTACTGGAGTGGAAATTATCGGGCGTTCTGCCTTTGAGAATAATGATACCATCACTCATATCAGCATGCCCAAGACAGTGAAGCTGATTGATGCATATGCTTTCTGGGATTGCGATAAGCTGAAAAAGGTATCCCTGGGTAATGGTCTGAAGGAAGTGGGAGATTATACCTTTGCCAATTGTGGTGGATTAACCGAGATTACCATTCCGGAAAATATTCGTAGTATCGGCATTCAGGCCTTTGCTAATTGTAACAATTTACGTGTGATTAAGATTCCGCCGGAGGTGACTTTTATTCATGAGACTGCCTTTGATGGCTGTATCAATCTGGTGATTGATTGTGAAGAAGGAAGCTATGCGGATAAATATGCAGAGGATTTCTACGACAGGCAGGAACAGATGCCTGATTATTCCGGAGATGATGACGAGGACGGAGAGGAATCGGAAAAGAATAATGGAAATAGCATTACAGTACCCGTAACCGATGGGGATTTGCTGGGAGCATCCAATGTGGTAGGGAATCATGCCTTTGTGATTATGGATCCGGAAGGCCAAAATGTTTATGATGGTGATCTGATTCAGCAAAATATACTGGACAATGCGTCCATGAACTTTAACGGACAGATGTTGCAAAGGTTTTCCAAGTATACCATTGTGGATCAGATATTGGTGGCAGATCAGGCTTATTACGGTAGTGATAAGTTGGGTTTTGTGGAATTACCCATCTCTATTCGGGAAATCGGACATTTTTCCTTTGCCCGTAGCAGTCTTCGTAAGATTACATTACCGGAGGGACTAAAGACCATTGGATATGGTGCTTTCTACGGTTGTGAGGAATTGGTCAGCCTGGTATTACCGGAGAGCATCCGGCGCGTAGAGCCCAATGCGATCAAGGGAACAGCTTATTATAATCAGTTTATGAAGCACAGTAGTGATGATTTTCTGATTTCCAATAATTGTTTGCTGGCATATAAAGGCAAGGAAAAGACTGTAAGAATACCTGCGGGTGTTACAGTAATTGCAGCAGAGGTATTCAAGGGGCATACAGAGATTACTTCGTTAAAGCTGCCTGAAAGTGTGGAAG
>JAFUKK010000187.1 GCA_017473665.1 Lachnospiraceae bacterium | reverse complement strand
CTTAAAAATATTAGGTAATTACTAGGAATTTATCCGTGAAAGAGGGTATAGAACTTGAGAACAAATCAGTTGATGTTATATAAGAACATGGAACACGGGCAACTTCTTCAGGATATGACATTTTTGATGGAGAACTGTGAAAATGAATATTATAACAAAGAAGATATGGTTGGACTTCTTTTCGAATGTATCAATGAATTGCTTGAAATGACGGCAAGCCATGGCTTCGAAGGAAACCTATGGCATAATTATCTCACATTTTTGCTTGCAAATGATGAAAATGCTTACAGTACAGCTTGTGAGGTTGTAGGAACAGTAAACGGTAGCATAAACCAAGTTGCGCTTCACGATTTGCAGATTTTTCGTGAACTATTTGAATATGATTTACATATTATTGAAAAGGCTTTAGATGTAGAATTCGTTTCCATGGTGGAATATTACGAGAATGTAAAGGGTCATGGTAAGGTATTTAATCAGAGAATTCGTGACAGTATTTGCGAAATGGCTATTGAGTTGTCGAAGAGTAAAGATACCGAAGAATTTAAGACGATTTTAACAGAATTTTATAAGAATTTCGGTGTTGGAAAATTTGGCCTACATAAAGCATTTCGCGTAAAGCATACTGAAAAAGGTGTAGAGATTGTAACAATTAATAAGATTGCGCATGTACACTTGGACGACTTAGTGGGATATGAAATTGCTAAGAACAAATTGGTGGAAAACACAGAAGCGTTTGTAGAGGGACGCAGAGCAAATAACTGCTTGCTGTTTGGGGATGCAGGTACTGGGAAATCGAGTTCTATTAAGGCGATCTTAAATCAATATTATGACAAAGGTCTTCGCATGATTGAGATTTATAAGCACCAATTTCAGGATTTGAATGATGTCATTGCTCAGATTAAGAATCGTAATTACAAATTTATTATCTATATGGATGATTTGTCGTTTGAAGAATTTGAAATTGAGTACAAATACTTGAAAGCAGTGATTGAAGGCGGACTTGAGAAAAAGCCAAACAATGTGTTAATTTATGCAACATCGAATAGAAGACATTTGGTGCGGGAGACGTTTAAGGATAAGCAAGATCGTGATGAAGAGTTACATACCAATGATACGGTACAGGAAAAATTATCATTAGTAGCAAGGTTTGGAGTAACTATTTATTTTGGAAGGCCGAACAAGAAAGAATTCCAGAATATTGTAAAGACACTGGCGCAGCAAAGTGGTATAAGACTTTCCGAAGAGACTTTGCTTTTGGAAGCAAATAAATGGGAACTGAGTCATGGAGGATTATCAGGACGGACAGCCCAGCAGTTTGTGGACTATTTGCTGGGACAGCAATAGTATGCTCCTGATTTAACAGGGTAAGAAGAAAGGAGTGGAGGCAGTATGAGTATCAAAACCTTTGCAGCAGTGGATGTGGGTAGTTTTGAATCTTCCATGAAAATATTTGAATTTGACCGCAAGAATCATATGCGGGAAATTGATTATATCGGACGTAAGCTGGACTTGGGCAGTGATACCTATGCAAACAGGCGTATCAGTCAAGACAAGATGGATGAACTGTGTCGTACTCTCAAGGAATTTATGGATATCATGAAATCCTATAAGGTGGAAGCCTATCAGGCCTATGGTACCAGTGCCATCCGTGAAATGGAGAACTGTACTATTATATTAGACCAAATAGCCCAGCGTACCGGGATGCAGTTGTCTGTACTTAGTAATTCGGAGCAACGTTTTCTGGATTATAAATCCGTGGCATCCAAGGGTGAGGCCTTTCGCCGGATTATAGAGGAGAAGACTGCGGTATTGGACATTGGTGGCGGTAGTATCCAGTTGTCCCAGTTTGATAATGATACTTTGGTGTCCACCCAGAATTTGAAATTGGGTGTGCTGCGTATTCAGGAGTATCTGAATCATGCCTCTGCCAAAAGTTCCCAATACGAGAGTCTTATTGAAGAGATGGCCATGGCCCAGCTGGCTACTTATAAGAAACTGTACCTAAAGGATAAAGAGATTAAAAATATTATTGTAGTAGACGATTATATAGCACCCTGGGTAGTAAAACTGGCAAAAACCAATGCGAAGCAGGGGGATATTAAAATAACAGATGATATGTGTATGACACCGGAGTCTATGGAGACATTTTTGCAATTACTTCGTGGGCATCAATTGGATAAACTGGCATATCAGATGGATATTGCAGAGGAGATGCTTCCTCTGGCTTTTATCAGTGCTGTTTTGATTCAACGCATCGCCGGTATGACCGGGGCAGAACGAATTTATTTTCCTGGTGTGACTTTGAGCGATGGTATTGCCTATGAATATGCGGAGAAACATAAGCTTCTTAAGGATGTACATGATTTTGAACAGGATATTGTTGCCTGTGCCATGAATATCAGTAAACGATATATGGGCAGCCGCAAGCGTGCGGAGACTCTGGACCATATTACCACTACTATATTCGACAGTATGATGAAACTACACGGATTGGGAAAGAGAGAGCGTTTGTATCTGCGTATTGCAGCAATTTTGCATGACTGTGGTAAGTTCATCAGTCTTACTAATATTGGAGAGAATTCCTACAATATTATCATGGCTACGGAAATGATCGGCTTGTCCCATGCAGAACGTGAACTGGTTGCCAATGTGGTGAGATTTAACCACAGCAAATTCGTATATATGGGACAGAGCGGTGTGGACACTCCATCAGGCGGTATGGATAAGCAGAGTTATCTGACCATTGCCAAGCTTACAGCCATTCTGAGACTGGCTAATAGTTTGGACCGCAGTCATAAGCAGAAACTAAAGACTATAAAGGCTCAGCTTAAGGAGAATCAGTTGATTCTATCCGCAGATACTATGGAAGATGTGACTTTGGAAAAACGCTATTTCCAAGCCGGTGTAGCTTTCTTCCGGGAGGTATTCAGTGTGGAGCCTATTTTCAGACAGAAGAAGAATTTCTAATTGTCCCGGTGGGGATACAGGAAAGGAAGATAGATGATGATTGATCAGAAGTTTTACTTACCGCAATACTATATGAATAGGGAGCTAAGCTGGATTCTCTTTGATAACCGGGTATTGAATGAGGCCCGGGATAAGAGTATTCCTTTGTTTGAACGTTTAAAATTCCTTAGTATTACCTCCTCCAATCTGGATGAGTTTTTCATGGTGCGTATTGCGTCCTTGAAGGATATGATTCATGCTAAGTGTGAGAAGCCGGATATTGCAGGCTTGACACCCGGTGAACAGTTGGAGCAACTGGCTGTGGAGATTCATAAGCTGGTGGACTTGCAGTATAGCACCTATAATAAATCAATACTTCCCCTGCTTCAGAAAAACGGATTGCAGATAGTGGCTCATCATGAGGATTTGTCTGAAGAAGAGGCGGCCTATGTGGATAGATATTTTGAGGAAAATGTATATCCGGTGCTGACCCCCATGGCAGTGGATTCCTCCAGACCCTTCCCGCTGATTCGGAATAAATCGCTCAACATCGGTGCATTATTGCAGAAAAAGGGAGAGAAGGATACCGAATTTGCTACCGTACAAGTACCCAGTGTACTGAATCGTATTGTGTTTTTGCCCGGTGAGGGTACTGCCAGGAAGATTATTTTCCTGGAGGAAATTATCGAGCGCAACATGTCCAGACTGTTCCTGAATTATAATGTACTCTGTGCACATCCCTATCGTATTATGCGAAATGCGGATTTGACCATTGACGAGGATGAAGCAGAGGATTTGCTAAAAGAGATTGAAAAACAGATTAAGAAGCGCCAGTGGGGCGAAGCCATCCGTTTGGAGGTGGAGGCAGGTGCCCACAAGCAACTGCTGAAGACTTTGAAGAAAGAGTTATCTTTGGATGCA
Organism: Lachnospiraceae bacterium; assembly: GCA_017473665.1. Lineage (GTDB taxonomy): Bacteria > Bacillota > Clostridia > Lachnospirales > Lachnospiraceae > Acetatifactor. The sequence goes on along the minus strand of JAFUKK010000187.1, from coordinate 1,165 downwards.
GAGAATATTTATGAGATTGATGGTCCCCTGGATTTGACTGTCATGATGAAGGTGTACGGTATAGATGGCTTTGACCACCTGAAGACCCCTAAGTATACACCTCAGATGGTCCCTCAGCTACCTGCGGATTGTGATATTTTTGAGGAAATCCGCAAGGGTGATATATTGCTTCATCATCCCTACCAGACCTTTGAGCCGGTGGTGGATTTTATTCGTCAGGCTGCCAAGGACCCGGAGGTGCTGGCTATTAAGCAGACCCTCTATCGTGTCAGTGGCAATTCTCCTATTATTGCGGCACTGGCTCAGGCAGCGGAGAATGGCAAGCAGGTCACTGTCCTGGTGGAACTGACAGCGCGTTTTGATGAAGAAAATAATATTGTATGGGCCCGTAAGCTGGAAAAGGCGGGATGTCATGTAATCTACGGATTGGTAGGTTTGAAGACCCACAGTAAAATAACACTTGTTGTTCGTAAGGAAGAGGACGGTATCCGCAGATATATCCATTTAGGTACCGGTAATTATAATGATGCTACCGCAAAGTTATATACAGATGTGGGCTTACTTACCTGTGCAGAAAGCTTTGGTGAGGATGCTACGGCAGTATTTAATATGTTGTCCGGCTATTCTGAGCCCTTGTTCTGGAACAAGTTGGCAGTGGCACCCCTGTGGCTGAAAAATAAATTTCTGCATCTCATTGAGCGGGAGGAGAGTCATGCCCGTGCAGGCAAGCCGGCGCGTATTATTGCTAAGATGAATTCCTTGTGTGATAAGGATGTGATTGCGGCCTTATATCAGGCAAGCAGCACCGGGGTGAAGATTGATTTGATTGTACGCGGTATTTGTTGTTTGCGTGTGGGTATTCCCGGGGTTAGTGCAAATATTACTGTCCGTTCCATTGTAGGTAATTTTCTGGAGCATAGTCGTATTTTCTATTTTGAGAATGATGAACATCCGGAGATTTATGCCGGTAGTGCGGACTGGATGCCCCGCAATTTGGAGCGCAGAGTGGAGATACTGTTCCCGGTGGACGGAGCTAAGCAAAAGGAAGAGTTGTTGCATATACTTGACAGTCAGTTAAGGGATAATGTGAAAGCGTCTATCCTGCAACCTGATGGCACCTATGCCAAGGTAGATAAAAGGGGGAAGGCCCTGTATAGTTCCCAGG
>JAFUKK010000186.1 GCA_017473665.1 Lachnospiraceae bacterium | reverse complement strand
TTGATCTTATTAAGGAAAGAGCGAGACTGGACCGTAAGACCATCGTGTTGCCGGAGTCCAATGACAAGCGTACGCTGATTGCGGCGGCAAAGATTATGGAGGAGGGCATTGCCGATATTATTATGATTGGCAATGAGGAGAAGATTTTAGACGGCGCAGGCTGGTTGGAAGTGGATTTGTCCGGTGTGCAGATTGTAAATCCCCAGACCACTCCCAGACTGGAGGAGTATGTAAATCTATTATATGAGACCAGAAAGTCCAAGGGTATGACTCCCGAAATGGCCAGAGAGATTTTGTTAAAGGATTATTTGACCTTTGGTATTGTGATGGTGAAGGCTAATCATGCATATGGTATGGTGGCAGGTGCCTGTCATTCTACTGCGGACACGCTCAGACCTGCCTTACAGATATTAAAGACTGCTCCCGGTGTGAAACTGGTATCCGCATTCTTTGTAATGGATACCCAGTTTAAGGATATGGGTGACAATGGTACCTTTATTTTTGCAGATTGTGGTTTGAATCAGGATCCTACTGCTGAGGAACTGGCAGCCATTGCAGACAGCTCTGCCCGTAGCTTTAAGGCATTGGTAGGCCCCAAGCCTGTGATTGCTATGCTTAGCCATTCCACCAAGGGTAGTGCCAAGCATCCTTTGGTAGATAAGGTAGCAGAGGCAACCCGTATTGCTCATGAGGAATATCCTCATCTGACACTGGATGGTGAATTACAGACTGATGCGGCATTGGTTCCCGGCGTAGCCAAGTCCAAGGCCCCGGGCAGTCCTGTAAACGGACAGGCCAATGTGCTTATTTTCCCGAACCTGGATGCGGGTAATATCGGTTACAAGCTGGTACAGCGTCTGGGTGGTGCAGAGGCTTACGGCCCCATGCTTCAGGGTATTGCAAAGCCGGTGAATGATTTGTCCCGAGGTTGCTCCTGGGAGGATATTGTAGGTGTAGTTGCCCTTACTGCAGTACAGGCACAGCTGGTGTAAGTACAGCTTAGGATACAAAAGAAGAATAATAATAGAGAGAGTCAGGAGAAAGAAATGAATATTTTAGTAATCAATTGTGGAAGTTCATCCTTAAAGTTTCAGTTAATTAATGCAGAGACCGAGCAGTGTATTGCAAAGGGTCTGTGCGAGAGAATCGGTATTGATGGCAGTATGATCAGTTATCAGCCTGCAGGCGGTGAAAAGGAGAAGACTGTGACCCCCATGCCCGACCATGTAGAAGCAATTCGTTTGGTGCTGGAGGCACTGACCAATCCTACTACCGGTGCGGTGAAGAGCCTGGAGGAGATTGATGCAGTAGGTCACCGTATTGTTCATGGCGGTGAGAAATTTACCCAATCTGCAGTGATTGATGACGAAGTAATGAAGGCAATTGAAGATTGCAATGAGCTGGCACCTCTGCACAACCCGGCTAATTTAATTGGTATCAATGCCTGCAAGAAGCTGATGCCCGGTGTGCCCATGGTAGCTGTATTTGATACTGCTTTCCACCAGACCATGCCTGAGGAAGCTTATCTGTACGGTATTCCCTACGATTACTATAAGAATTATAAATTAAGAAGATATGGTTTCCATGGTACCAGCCACTCCTATGTATCCAAGAGAGCGGCAGAGTTTTTGGGACAGAAGTATGAAGATATGAAGATTATTGTATGTCACTTGGGTAATGGTGCCAGCATTTCTGCTGTGAAGAATGGCAAATGTGTGGACACTACCATGGGTCTGACTCCCTTGGAGGGTCTGATTATGGGTACCCGTTCCGGCGATATTGACCCTGCTATCATGGAGTTCATTGCTCACAAGGAAGGCAAGAATATTGATGAAATCATGACCATCCTGAATAAAAAGTCCGGTGTACTGGGGCTGTCTGATAATCTGTCTTCTGATTTTAGAGATATTGAGGACGGATATTTTGCAGGAGATGAGAATGCAGTACGTGCTATGAAGTCTTTCTGCTATAAAGTGGCTAAATACGTAGGTTCCTTTACCGCAGCCATGAACGGTGTGGATGCTATTGCTTTTACCGCAGGTGTAGGTGAAAATGGTCCTATTATTCGTACACTGGTGTGTGAGTACCTGGGATATCTGGGTATTACTTTGGACGAGGATGCAAATCACAAGAGAGGCGTAGATATTCAGATTTCTACTCCCGAAAGTAAGACGAAGGTACTGGTAATTCCCACCAATGAGGAATTGGCAATCGCCAGAGAGACCGCACGGTTAGTAAAATAAAAAACAATTGTTGACAAAAGTACTTCACATATGTATAATGAATCAGTGTGTGAAATTAAGCACAATAATACATGGGAGTCCGCTATGTTAATAAATTTATCCGATGCATTAACATATGAAGGCAGAGCAGTAAAGACGGTTGCCGCGCTGGAGATGACACAGTTCCGCTGTAAGCTTGGTGTTTTCCCTATTGTGGAAAAGAGCGATGTGGAATTGCAGATTATCAATTGTGGTGATGGCAAAGCCAGAATTGAGGGCAGGTGTGAACTTCAATTCCGTGCAGACTGCGACAGATGCCTTTCAGAAGTGCCTGTTATACTTCATTTAAGCTTTGACAGAACAGTTACTTCGCCTGATGTTGCCGATACAGAGGATGAAGATGATGATGCTTCCTTTATGGAAGGCTATCAATTGGATGTAGAAGCTTTTGTGTATAACGAGATTTTGTTAAATTGGCCAGTGAAGATTCTTTGTAAAGAAGACTGCAAGGGCGTATGCCCCAAATGCGGCAGGAATCTGAACCAGGGAGAATGTGGCTGCGATACTTTCGTACCGGATCCCCGGATGGCAGCAATTCAAGATATCTTCAACGCGAATAAGGAGGTGTAACGATGTCTATTTGTCCTAAGAATAAATCTTCCAAAGGTAGAAGAGATAAGAGAAGAGCAAACTGGAAGATGAGTGCTCCTACATTAGTAAAGTGCAGCAAGTGTGGCGCTTTAATGATGCCTCACAGAGTTTGTAAGGCTTGCGGTTCTTATAACAAGAAGCAGGTTGTTAGCGTTGATTAATTATAGTTCAACATGAATTTAAGGCTTCCCAGCATAGGGAAGCCCTATTTTTTTGTAAAGCATTAGGTGAGTGTTCATGTACCTGGCGTGGGCAGTGAAAAATATCTTGATTTTTACTATATGGTCTAGTATATTAAAATAAGGTGTTTGCCTAATGAAAATATTGGAAGGGAAACGACGGATGGCAGAGATGGTAAATGTGGCCGTAGACGCCATGGGTGGCGACAATGCACCGGGCGAAATTGTCAAAGGTGCAGTGGAAGCTATTAATGAAGAAAAGAAGTTAAAGATTTTTCTTGTGGGCCGTGAAATGGTCATCAGAGAGGAACTTCGTAAGTATACTTATGATGATACCAGAGTGGAGATTGTGCATGCAGAGGAAGTTATTGAGACTGCAGAGCCTCCTGTAATGGCGATTCGAAGGAAGAAAGATTCTTCCATTGTGAAAGCTATGAATATGGTAAAGAATGGCGAATGCGATGCACTGGTTTCTGCCGGCAGTACCGGAGCGGTGTTGGTAGGCGGTCAGGTAATTGTAGGACGTATCAGAGGTGTGGAGAGACCTCCCTTGGCTCCCCTGATTCCTACGGAGAACGGTGTAAGTCTGCTCCTTGACTGTGGTGCCAATGTGGATGCCCGCCCTTCTCATCTGGTGCAGTTTGCTAAGATGGGTAGCGTGTATATGGAGAATGTCATGGGTATCCGGAATCCCAAGGTGGGGATTGTCAATATTGGTGCGGAGGAAGAGAAGGGAAATGCCTTGGTAAAGGAGACTTTTCCCCTGTTGAAGAATTGTCCTGAGATTAATTTTGTGGGCAGTGTGGAGGCCAGAGACATTCCTTCCGGAGTAGTAGATGTAGTGGTATGTGAGGCTTTTGTAGGTAATGTAATTCTGAAGATGTATGAGGGCGTAGGTGCTGCACTGATTCGTAAAGTAAAGAGCGGTATGATGAGTTCTCTTCGCAGTAAGATTGGTGCATTGCTGGTAAAGCCGGCTCTGAAACAGACATTAAAGTCCTTTAATCTGGACGAGTATGGCGGGGCGCCTTTGCTTGGATTAAATGGTCTGGTGGTGAAAACACATGGTAGCAGTAAATCCATTGAAATAAAAAATTCAATATTGCAGTGTGTTACCTTTACAGAACAAAGAATAAATGAAAAAATCAAAGAGAAAATAGTTTTAGAAGACTAGGAAAGAGGATTGATTATGGAATTTGAAAAGTTGAAAAAAGTAATTGCTGATGTATTGAACGTAGACCCTGAAGAGATTAAGTTAAGTTCCACCTTTACAGATGATTTGGGTGCAGATTCCTTAGATGTATACCAGATTATTATGGGTATTGAGGAGGAATTTGATATTGAGATTCCTACAGAGAATGCAGAGAATATCACCAC
>JAFUKK010000185.1 GCA_017473665.1 Lachnospiraceae bacterium | reverse complement strand
TGAAGAAAATGGATGTAATTACGGGCAAAATATAAAATGCCGTAAATATAATCGCGTAAGGTGCCAGGAATGCATAGCACATTTTACTTCTCTTAGCCTTCTTCACAGCCACTTGGAAGTTATGCTTACGCAAAGCAAAATATTTCCTAATATATTCTTTCATTGCAGCCTCCTATTCAACCGGCATACCAAACTCGGTTCGTTTCTTTACAATCTCATCATTAATGGTAATCGCATAATCCAGTATCGTCTCTCGGGGATCCTCTTTCTCATTAATGATCTTACGAATCGCGTTGGTTATATGACGTCCGCTATAGTAACCACCGGGTACCTCTCGGATACCTACGGTCTGATCCCACTGCTCAGCCAGTACATCAATCTGCTCAGCACTCCATGCCAGCTGCACAAATGCATCTCTGTTGGCGGTTGCATATCTTGCAGAAGAACCAAGGAGAGCCTCTATTTCACGGCCGAAACGCACCTGGGTATCTGCATCTGCCCACCACTTCATGAACTCCCAAGCATTCTGCTTGAGTACTTCATCTTCGGTCTTAATCATCATAGTAGCAGAACCGGTAATAAAATCGGATCTGTCGATGTAGGTATTGCCGTTTTCATCCACCTTCTCGGTACCGGGAATCAAAGTGAAATCCCAGAGGCCTCTGATTTCGGGAGCGGATACTACTAACGTATTATATAAGGTGTAGCTGGTAATACCAATGGGCATTTCACCGGAACGGAAACGGCTGACAAAGTCGTAAATGGTAGGAATACCATAATCCGTAAAATACTTACAGTAATCGGAGAATGCTTCTACACCCGCCTCATTATCTACAATAGTCTTGGTACCTGCCTCATTGTACAAATCTCCGCCATACTGGAACAGCAAGCTGAAGTACATGGACAAGTCAGGTGTGGTAGATGCAATGGCTGTGGAACCTGCAGCGGAGGTATTGGAACCGCCTGCGGTAGGAATCGCCACCGTCATGTTCTTGCCCTGAATAGTGGGTAGCATCTCAATCAACTCCTGCCAGGTCTGGGGAACCTCTAAGCCCAGCTCTGCCAGAACGTCCTTACGATAAAACATTACATTGAACATCTGAGTCTCGGGCAATGCGTAAATATGTCCATCCAAACTATACTGCTCATAAGAGCTTTCGGAGTAGGGCTCCAGCACTTCATAAATATCTTCAAACTGAGTCAAATCCTCTGCCGCATTACGCAGCGCATAGTTTACAGGCTGATCTGCACCGATGGATAATACCACCTCGGGTCCACGACCTGCCAATACCGCATTCAGCAAAGAGCCCGCATCTACGATTTCCACATTTACTTTAACACCAGTATTGGGAGTAAATGTATCATCCACCATGGTCTTTAAAATAGTACCCTGGTCACGGCCGGTGAGCACCCATACCTTGATAGCCTCTGCCGCCTCTGCACCTTCATATACATCACCCACCGCATCGTAATCCACGATAAAGGATGCCACGAAGGACTTAATCTCATGCCATGCGCTGCTGAAGAAGTTGGCCTTTTCCACTTCTACCTCAGCATCCACACCACTTACCACCAGATAGTCAATATCCATCTTGGTCTCGCTCATGCTCAGTGCAGCAGTACCAAGGGCAGTAACATTATCCTTAAAGGTGGTAAACTCCAGTGTAATTCGCTCAGGCTTTTCAATAAATCTTTCCAGCTGTACTGCCAGGGTCTGTGCGGTAGCAATCTTATCAGCTTTCTGACCGGTAATCTCTACCACCTCATCTACCAGCTGGTACAGACGTCTGGACTCCAGTTCCATAGCCTCCATTACTTCAGGGTATTTCTGGTCCACCTTGTAATCTCTGTATTTATCAGGTGTAGCGCCTACATATACCAAAAGCTTACGGTAAATCTGATTCAAACGGAAGGTGGAATCCTCCAAACGCTCCAGAATAGGACCAATCTCGCCCATGGTCGCTTCCAGACGGATGGTATGATCACCTGCCTCTAAATAGAACTTGTAGGGATTACCCTCTTCATCGGAAACAGTCACTGTATCCCAATCATTATTATAATCAAAGGTAACGGTCTTTACTTCCTTAAAAGGAATCTCTCCGTCGATGTAGATGCTTCTGCTGGAAACACTACCTCTCTGGTAATTCTGACGGCCTTTCATGGTAATATTGTAATAACCATCCTCAGGCACGCTAAACTCCCATTCAATCCACTGACCGGGCAGACGCCAAGCGTCACCGCCGGTATAGTTCAGTACAGTATTCATAACACTGTATGGACTGGTGGTAGGTGAAGAACGGTCATACTTTGCATATAAAGAAGCATCAGAACGAACGGTAGACTTCTCACCCTCAATAATCTCCAGGTGGGTCAGCCCCTCGCCGGTAGCTTCCTTGCCGTTTACCTTTGCCAGATATTCTTCGTATGTATCAAGCTCCTGCACGCCCTTTACAGTCAGCTCGCCAATAATTACAGGCTCATTAATCGCCTTCAGGGAAATGGTATTCTTACCCTTTTCAAAATAGAAGGTGTAAGGTTCGGAAATATAGCCCATTTCATCCAGGAAAAATGCAGTCTGCCAGGTATACTTCTCAATCTGGGTAGGACGGATCTCATTGCCCTGATTGTCAACCTTTACAGGTGCACCATCAATCCACTGTCTGCCAAAGGTGATGTTCTCAGCATCCTCAAAGGGCAGTTCTCCATTGATGTAGAACGCGCGCTCCACATCCACACCTCTGGATGCTACGGTCATATACTTCATCTCTATATTGTAGAAACCGCTTTCGGGAATATCAATCTCCCAGGTGACAAAAGACTCTGCATCTGTGTAAAGAGCCTCCATATCATATTCGGTGTTCTTTGCAACACCTTCCCCCTTAGTATAGTCAAAAAGGGATACTTCCACATTCTTCTGCGGATAGTTTGCGTCTGTGTGGGCAGCCAAATAGCGGGTATATGTACCCTCTCTGGTGGCACCCTCAGCATCTGCGCTCAGGTCATAGCCTTCATATTTCTCGCGATAATCTGCGGGCGTGGTGAGTCCGTTAATCAGATAAATCACCACGATGAACAACGCTACGCCGCCTAATAATAAGATTTTCTTTACAGAGTCTTTCATAAACGCCTCCATGTGTAAACTAATAAATCATCCTGACATCCCACCGGTCTTAAAAAAATGGGCGCAAAAAAGACCATGGTGGTGACACCATAAACTTATTATACTCAACCTTTGCTAATACCGCTCCCTAATTCTTGCTTTTTACTCTTCACAGATTGCTTACTTTTTACGAACAAAAGCATTTTTTATTGTGCAACATTTACTTTTCGCCCCACTGATGATACAATATTTGTATGGGTTTGACAAAAGAACTTCCTTAAAATATGATAATTTTGACGATTTGCCTTTTCTCCGGCCCTATCTCATTTAACGCAAAATTTGCAACGTACAATCGTTTTAGAAAGAGGATTTTTCTATGGAAAATCGCTATGATACGCCAATTTCCGACTTCAATTCCATCAATGCCGATTTCCCCGGATACCGCAGTATCCAAGAGCGCTACCAGGAGGTTGTGGACTTTTACTATGATTCCACAGTGAGGGTGTGGCTGAATAATATGGATGTGGCATTTGACGCCCACTGGCACAATGCACTGGAGATTCTAATGCCCATGGAAGGGAGCTATGACGCCATCATCAAAGGCGTCACTTATCACATATTGCCCGGCGAATTCCTCATTATTCCGCCCAGGGAGTTACATACTCTGCCCGCCCCCGGAGAGGGCAGCCGCTTTGTTTTTTTGATAGACATTGCTCCCTTAGCTAACATCAGAGGATTTGCCGGCATCCAATCCCTGCTGATGCAACCCATTCATTTCACCAAAGATAAGTTTCCCGCTATCTATAATGAGATTTATCACTACCTCCTGCAAATCAGGAATACCTATTATAATATGAATGAATATGCAGAGCTGACTATGTACTCCCTGTTCATTAACATCATGGTCAAAATCTCTGTAGCCAAAAATAATATGACGGATATCTTTCCCAATGTCCGTCTGTACAAGCAAAAAGAATATAAGCAAAAATTCACCTCTTTGCTGGAATATATTAACTCCCATTACATGGAAGAGCTGGACCTGGAAAAGGTAGCCACGGATACAGGGTTTTCTAAATTTCATTTTTCCAGGCTCTTTAAGCAATACACCGGCTACACCTTCTGCGACTATGTAAATTATTGCCGGTTGCGGGTAGCCGAAGAGCTTTTGGCCAGACCCGACTGTTCCATCACAGAGGTAGCACTGCAATCAGGCTTTCCCAGCATTTCCACCTTTAACCGCTTATTCAAACAGCATAAAGGTTGTAGCCCCAGTGAATACCGGGCCAAAAATAATTCCAAAAACGATATCTGATATGGCCCGTAAAACTCGCCAACCAAAAAGCGGACGCTTACGCGTCCGCTTCTGCTTTCATACTGGTCTGCAGCTGCGCCTGCACCAGTCCGTAATAAATTCCCTTCTTTTCCATCAACTCGTTATGTGTACCCACTTCTGCAATCTGATGTCCGTCAATGACCACTACACGGTCCGCATCCTTCAAAGTGGACAACCGATGGGCAATGGCAAAGGTAGTCTTGCCTTCCGTCAATCTGCCCAATGCTTTCTGAATCAGATATTCACTCTCCGTATCCAGGCTGGCGGTAGCCTCATCCAGTATCAGCAGTCTGGGATTATTCAGCATGGCTCTGGCTATTGCCACACGTTGGCGCTCACCACCGGAGAGGGTATACCCCTTTTCACCCACGTAAGTATTATATCCGTCAGGAAGTTTACAAATAAACTCATGGGCATTGGCCATTTTAGCAGCATGGATTACCTCCTCAATAGTAGCATCCGGCTTTGCAAACTTAATATTATTTAAAATCGTACCGGTGAACAGGAAGTTCTCCTGGAGCACCACACCAATCTGACTATGATAATTCTCTACTTTAATCTTTCGAATGTCAATACCATCCACCAGTATCTCTCCGTCATCCACTTCGTACAAATGCATAATCAGATTAATCAAAGTAGATTTACCGGTACCGGAGGCACCCACCAATCCTATCATCTCGCCTTTTTTTACTTTCAGATTCACATTTTCCAACACAGGTTGATAAGACTTGTAGCCAAAGGAGGCATTACGAAATTCAATATCTCCCTGAATCTCATGTTCCACCGCATCCTCATGATCGTAAATGCCCGGTTCCTGATTCAGGACATCTCCGATACGCTCCAGACTGGTAACCATATTCATCAACATTCTGGGCATATTACTCATCCACCCCAGATAGGTATAGAGCAGAGAGGTGTAGTTAATATACTGCATCAATTCACCCGGCGTCATATCTCCCGCCAAAGTCTGGCACCCGCCATAATAGGTCACCAGATAAGTCCCCACACTCATGGCAAAGGTCAGCATGGGATAAAAGATTGCAAAAAACACCTCGTTATTGCGCTGAATTCTTGCGAACTCCTCTGCCGTATCATCAAAATGCTCCGCCTCCCGTCTTTCCTGGCCATAGGACTTTACCACCGCCATACCGGAGATTACATCCTGCAGATTACCATTGACCTTATCACTCTTAGCTCCCTGTAAATGAAAACGTTTCCGGATATTTTTTCGCCATGCCATGGAAATACCTACAGACAAAGGCGCAAAGGCAAAAGCCAAAATCGCCAGTTTCCAATTCAGTACCAGCATATAAATACACACGCACACAAAAAGGATACTTACCGTAAACATATTACAAAATACATTGCCCACAAATTCCGATACACGGGCTGTATCTCTGATAATACGGTTCATCAACTCACCGGGAGTTCTTTCATTGATAAAGGAAATCGTCAATCCCTGTATTTTATTAAAGAGCTTGGCCCTCTGATCCTCGCTGATATAGGCCCCCAGTCTGGTGCATAAATAGCTCTTAGCCGCATTGATAATTACAATCCCCACACTCATGGCAAACATTAATAATATGCAGGCTATGGCTGCTCCATAAGCTTTTTCCTCCCGGAGCAATACATCATCTACCAGATGCTTTTGAATGGCAGGGTTGGCCAATGTCACCACAGTAGCCCCCAACATCAGCACCAAAATTACCGCCAAACGTTTCTTATGCGGCTTCATCATATCCAGAAATGTAAACAGCAACCCTTCCCTCTTACCACTGCATCTGGGACATTCTTTAGTTCCCGGCAAAGCCCTGCCACATTTGGGGCAGGAATGTTCATACTCACGGCTGATCACATGCTCGGTACGTCCGCTTTTCAATATCTGCATACCTCTATGCAGATAGGAATATCTGGTCAGGTGTTTAGCAGAAAATCTACCCACCAGAATCTCCTGCCCATCCTTCACAATATAGCAAATACCACAGCTGATTTGGGGCTCACTCTTAATCATTTCAAAGTCTGCCAGCAAATACTCCCTGGTAAGCGCCCCTTCCTCCAGTATCAGGAGACGTCTGTTGGTCATTATGGTATAGGAGTTTTGTCTGAAATCTCCCTTCATATCAATATCCAGGGGTAGGCAATAGTATATTTCCTCCCCCTCCTGAAGGCCGCAGAGTTTCAGATTATCCTGCGTTAAATCATATTTTAATATCATCTTCTCACACGCCTTTCCTGTGGTCTGTTACAGGAACAGATCCAGTTTTTTACGTTCGCCGGCAGTCAGCTCCATGATGTCCGGAATCTCGAAACGGTTTTCGTCAATATCCATAATCAATATACGGGTCTCAGACAAATGCACCACCGCATTACCGCCCATCTGAATCGTAAATTTGCAAGGGCCATGATTGGTATCTACATCAAAGTAAGCGTAGCCGTATTCATCTTTAATATGGTTGATACGGGTAATTACCGGTGTAAAATACTTTAGATTCAGCTGTTCCTTCAGCAAATCCGCCGTCTCCGCTCCCACATCTTCATATTTCTCTACGATGCCGATTTCCTTGGATCTCTCATCTGCAGTGCGAATGGACAATAGTCCCTCCTTATACATAAAGGGAAACATCCGTGCCACCTGCACACGGGGATACACTTCTTCTCCTACCGTAAGACTCAGGAATCCGCCGGGAGTCTTTTGAAACACGGCATTATCTTTATTTAAATAACGAATCCGGAGCATTTCATCCGTTTCCTGCTCCATTTGCGATAATTGAAATTCTTCCTTCATATCCTTTCCTTTCTCCTGCTGCAAGCAAGCTTCCACACCTTTACAGCACAGCACTCCTACTATACAATCTCACTCTTTAATGCCAACGCCTTGGTCTGAAGCTCTGACAGCTTATAATAGGTACCCTTTAATTCTTCCAATTCCTTATGGGTACCACGCTCCGTAATCTCTCCGTTGTCAATAACCACCAGATAATCCGCATCCCGCAAGGTAGACAGTCTATGGGCAATGGAGATAGTAGTACGTCCCTGCACCAGATAATTAATGGACTTCTGTATCACCCGCTCTGTCTCCGTATCCACGGAAGCAGTGGCCTCATCCAGAATCAATATCTTGGGATTAGCCAGTACCGCACGGGCAATGGAAATACGTTGTTTTTCACCGCCGGAAAGTTCCCGTCCGGAGGCACCGATACGGGTATCGTAACCATCCGGCATACGCATGATAAATTCATGAGCCCCGGCGAGCTTTGCTGCACGCATAATCTCCTGCCTGGTAGCTCCGGGCTGGGCATAGGCAATATTCTCTGCCACGGTACCCATAAAAATATAGGTATCCTGAGAAACCATGGCCACATTTTTACGCAGCTCCTTAAAAGACAACTGCTTTACATCTATTCCATCAATGGAAATGCTGCCCTCCTGGGTATCATACATACGGGAAATCAGATTTACCAATGTAGTCTTACCCGCACCGGAACGACCCACAATACCAATCATACTGCCTGCAGGAATATGCAGAGACACATTTTTCAGCACCGGCCTGTTCACTTCATAGCCAAAGGTCACCTTATCCAACAAAATCTCTCCCCTGGGTTCCGCCAAGGCAATGGGATTCTCAGCCTCCTGAATCTCCGGCACCGCATCAATAATTTCAAATATACGCTGGGCGCTATTCATACTGTCTGCCCACCAGTTATGTATTCTGGAAAAGAAATTCATAGGTCCTTCCATCTGTCCCACATAGGACAGGAAAGTAATCAGTAGACCCAGATCCATAGCATTATCCTTGCCACTAAGTAACAAAATACTACCGATAATCCACACACCCAAAGTAGCAAAGGACTGGGTGGCTCCATATACCACGCTGAAATAATTTTGCCGATAAGCAATGGCAATCTCTGCCTCCCGCAAACGGCTGTTACTGCTCTTAAAGCGCTCCATCTCACGGCGCTCCTGTCCAAAACTTTTGACCACCCTGGCGCCGCTCAAATTATCATTGACACCGCTATTCACGCTACGCTCCGCACGATGTCTGCGGCCGTACATAATCCAAATCTTAGGGCGCAGATACATACTCACCGCTACCAGCACAGGGAAAAGTGCCACCGATACCAGAGTCATCCAAGGATTGATGCCAAACATCACCACCAGGGACGCTATAATGGTAAATCCGTGAATCAGTACATAAGGAGCTCCATCCACAAAGAAACCTGTAATACGGTCCGCATCACTCATCACACGGGTCATCAGGCCACCGGTCTGACGGCTGCGGTAAAAGCTGATGGACAACTGTCCCATATTGCGGAATACGGATTTCTTCATATCACGTACCACACCCACTACCATATTAGCCGTCAATACACCATTAAGAATCTGCAGGAGCAATAACCCAATCTTGGTCACCGCCATAGTCACCACCAACATAAACAGCGCCACCACAAAATCGCCATTCTCTATCCCCAGTCTCTGTAAAAAGGGCTCGTGCTTAGCCAATATATAGTCATATAGAATGGTACCATTCAAATAGGGCCACACCAGATTCAGTGCTGCCGTCAGCAAAGTACACAGAAACATTGCCGCAAACTGCACACGGTAAGGCTTAAAATATCCCAGCACCCTAAAAAAAATGCTCTTTCGATCCGTGCAATGGGGGCAAATCTTACGCACCTGATCCGGATACATGCGCCCACATTTGGGACAACACTCCTCCTTTTCCTCCGGCAGCTCCGGTTCCTCCCCCTGCCGTAACTGCTCCAGCATCTTTACCAGCTGGGACACATTCTTCTTGTGGGTGTGGGTAAACATAGCCAGGCACTGCTCGCCCTGCTGCGTACGTGCAATCAACAGATTACATCCTACACCATTTTCAATCCACACCTGTTCAAGCTCATCCAGCTCATAAAAACTGCTCTGCCACAATTCCGGGCATGCCAACAACTGCAATTCCTTCTCAGTCTCACAGCCTTTGTAATAATGCACCCGCTTCTCATCTGCCGGAGCCTGCCATATTTCCAAACCCTTTTCCGCAAGCAGTATATAGCCTGCACCAAACAGTCCTTCCCCGGTCAGATCCACCGCAGAATAAAACAACACTTCTTCCTGTGAACGTCCCTCCCGAAGAAGCAACTCACGCAATAAGCCGGGCATGTCCTTTTGGTTCTTCTCGTTCATTTTATCACTGCCTTTCCTCAAACCAAAACACCACTTATACAAAACATATGTTCAGCTTTGTATCATACCATAATTCTTCTTATGTGTAAAGTAAACCGCTGGTATAAATTACCAGCGGCTTATCCTTGCATTTTATAAACTTACTCCTGAGCAGGGGCAGAGATGATTACTTTACCATCCTGCATTTCCAGCATGACCTTATTGTCCTTCAGATTCATGGCAGTCAATAACTCCTTGGGAATCTGCACTCGTCCGGCCTTATCCAAGATAACATACTCTTCCTGGGTATCCTCTAATCTCCAGTCAATGGAAGATTCCTTTAGACGATCTGCATAACTTTCCTTCAAAATACGCTCACTACTGATCTTACCATCTCTGATAGCCACCACACGTTTTACCTT
>JAFUKK010000184.1 GCA_017473665.1 Lachnospiraceae bacterium | reverse complement strand
TGCCGTCTGGAATAATTAATGGAAATAGGCACCATTGGAATCCCTGCTGATTTCTGCCTGCTAAGAAATTCACATACACGCTCCGTCATATACCAGTCCAATGCCAATATAGCAGTGCTTTCCTCCAGCATAGGGATAAAAGCGCCCGGCATCACCAAGCTACCATCCGGCCTAAACCAACGAACCAATGCCTCTGCACCTCTAAGTCCTTTGGTCAGGGTATCATACTGGGGCTGATAATACACTTGCATTTCTCGATTTTCTAATGCCTTAAAAACATCCTGTTCTGTTATTCCATCCATGCGCACACCCTCTTTTCATCGTAGTGCTATCACGCTCATCTGTACCTGGGCAACATCTGCATCGGCAGATATTCCTCCTGTAAAACATTTTACCACATTCCCTTTTCTTTGTACATGAAAATAATTTGCAAAAAAAGAACGTCCGACATACGTCGGACGCCTCTGTATCGGAGTGGCGGGATTCGAACTCGCGACCTCCGCCTCCCTAAGACGGCGCTCTAACCAAGCTGAGCCACACCCCGTGAACACAAGTAGTATAATAGCACGTCTTAAAATAAAAAGCAAGTGGTTTTTTAAAAATTGTTGTAATTTTTTTAATTTTTAGAAATTAGATACATTTCTCACGACCAAACTACTATCTCTCCACTACAGTTCTTCGGTTTCTTCCGATGCTAAATTCTCTTCCAGCACCTCTACCAACATATCCATGGCCTCTCCCGGTACTTCCAGCACACTTTCTGCCTCTGTTGTGCCGTCATCTTCCTCCGAAATATCTTCTCTAACTGCATTACGGGCATTTACATTTTCCCGCAGCAAAGCATACGCCGTAGACAATAAAGGAATAAAAAACAACATGCCTGCTACGCCAAAAAGACTGCCGCCCAGGCTCACTGCCACCAAAATCCAAATAGACGGAAGGCCCACTGAGCCCCCTACCACTCTGGGATAAATAATATTACCCTCCAACTGCTGGATAATCAGAAACATCACCACAAACCACACTGCCATAATAGGATCATCAATCAGTATCAGGAAAGCACCAACACCGCAACCGATAAATGCACCAACAATAGGAATTAAGGCAGTAAAAGCGATTAACACACCTACCAGCACTGCATAGGGCATGCCGAAAATGCTCATCGCGATAATGAACAAAGTACCTAAAATCACTGCCTCCAAACACTGTCCGGTGACAAAACTGCTAAAATTCTTATTCAACATAGCAAATACACGAATAATTCGCTCAGATACCTTTTGGGATGTATAAGCATGTACGATTCTTTTTCCCTGGTCTGTCAGTTTTTCTTTCTGACTCAGTATATATAAGGCAAAAATAAAGGAAATAACACCGTTAAATACTCCGCCTATAATACTGCTGGCTACACCTATGGTAGAAGTCACCATACTGGTGATACCGCTCTTGAGAAAAGTAACCACACTGGTGATAATGCCTTCCCAGTCCAGTTCCATGGTCTCCAACTTGGCTACCTCTGCATATAACTCCGGATACTGGGCACTAAGCTGCTTCATTTCCTGTAATACATTATCCAAAAATGTCGGCACTTTGGCTCCCAGTTCTGCCAAAGTCTTTCCCAACTGAGGAACCACTGCCACAAACAGCAACGAAACAAGCAATATCAAAAAAACGATTGCCAGCACCATGCTGATGGGACGTTTGAGTTTGGACGCTACTTTGCCCTTCCATTGACCCAAAATACGGGTCTCAATGGCTCTCATAGGCAAATTGATAATAAACGCAATAATCCCGCCCACAATAAAGGGACTCACCATTCCCATCAATAGCAGGATACCCTGCAGTACACTTTGGGAATAGATTATCAATAGTATCAGCACTGCTGCAAATACCATTAACCAACGAATCTGCTTCACCTTTTCATTGCTATACTTCATACCTTGCTCCTTTACGCTCTATCCTTTTCTCCCAATAGTCGCACTAAATAATCCCATACCTTTGCGGTGGAGGAAATACTCAATTTCTCCTCAGTGGTATGCACATTAAACATATCCGGCCCCAGTGAAATGCAATCCATATCTGAAATCTTACTACTTAGAATACCGCACTCCAATCCGGCATGAATGGCCTCTACCTTTGGCTGCACCCCATACATTTCCTGATATACCCGTACCATTTTTTCACGCAAAGGGGAATCTACCCGATACTTCCAGCCCGGATAAGAACCACTGACTGTCAGTTGCCCCCCTGCCAATTCTACAATAGCCTGTAGCTTGTCAAGTAATGCATCCTTCGCACTCTCCACGCTACTACGTACAGAAAACTGCGCATGCAATTGTTCCTCTCCTAACTTTAATACACCCATATTCAAAGAAGTCTCTACCAAACCGGGCACATCACCACTCATAGCTATCACGCCCCCCGGTAAAGCCACCAAAAATCGAAGTGCCTGCAATGTATCCTGTACATTTAATCCATGGTAGGTTCCCTGTCCCTGCACCCGTACCTGTAGCTTGAAATCAGGGTCCTTGGAGCCCAATTCCAGTGCAATCTGTTGCTGTTTCTCGCTTAAAACCGCTTGTAACTGCTCTACCTGCTCTGGTGCCACCATTACCAGTGCTCTGGTCAATCTGGGGATGGCATTATCTGCCACACCTCCATCAAGCTCTATCAAATTCATATCATACTCGCCAGCCACATCATACAAAATACGGGCCATCAGGCAATTGGCATTTCCATGCTCCTTATGAATCTCACAGCCGGAATGTCCGCCCTGAAGTCCATCCACGATCAACTCTATCGCCAGTCCTGTCACTGCCTCCCGGGCCACATGTATCATACAATCCGCCCCTGCACCACCGGCACAACTGGTCCAAAAAACACCTTCTTCTTCAGAATCCAGATTAATCATCCTATGTCCTTCCAGCATGGACAAATCTATGGCACCTGCCCCCAGCAGACCGATTTCTTCATCCACCGTTATGATAACCTCCAACTTGGGATGTTTTATCTCCCGGGATTCCAGGATTGCCAGTGCATAGGCAATGGCAATACCATCATCTCCACCCAGCGTAGTATTCTCAGCATATACAAAATCTCCATCCACAGCCAGATCCAGGCCCTCTGTCAACATATCTTTGGTACAATCCGGTGTCTTCACAGCCACCATGTCCATATGCCCCTGCAGAATCAAAGCCGGTTCCTTTTCATAGCCTTCCGTAGCCGGCTTACATATAATCACATTCCCTGCCTCATCCTGTATATGCATCAACCTATGCTCTTGAGCAAAAGAAACCAGATAATCACTAATCTGTCTGATATTACCCGAACCATGGGGAATCCTACTAATCTGTTCAAAATAATAGAACACTCTCTCCGGCTGCAAATTCTCTAAAACGCCCATCCACTATATCCTTTCTTCCTTGCCTTCAATATTATTTAATCATACCTTATTTTCTTACGCTTGTCTATATAACCCCCAACCACTTAAAGGCATTCCAGATACCATTCTCCCGTATATCGGTGGTAACATAGTCAGCCACATCCAGTACTTTCTGTGAAGATTTTCCCATAGCAATAGCGTGGTGGACACATTCCAGCATAGACAAATCATTATTGCTGTCACCAATAGCCGCAGTCTCCTCCATAGATAGCCCCAAAAGCTGTACTAAAGTACGTATTCCACTGGCTTTGGAAAACCCTTTAGGAGTCACCTCATAATAGCCATGTTCTCTATCTACAAAATCCAACCGATCCCCAAATTCCTGCATGAATCCATCCCGCAGAACCTGATTTCCCATATAACAATAAAATTTATCAAAATGTCCCGGCGATTTGTCCACTGTATCCCAAGGATATCCCAATGTCATCCACCGGGTTACAAAGTCTGCAAATTCTTTGGTATACATCTCTTCCGGTGGGTTAAAAAAACATCTTTCGCTTCCTTCCAGCACCGCATCTACCTGGTACTTACGCAGTGCAGCTATGATTATCTCTGCCTCCGCCACAGTAAAGCCCCTCTGAAAAATAGTACGCCCACCATATTCAATCATAGTACCGCAACCCATTACAAATCCGTCTAATTCAACCAATCCCCTGATTTCCGGGCCTACCATACTCCCTGCCCTGCCAGTATTAATCATACATATATGTCCATTCTCTCTGGCCTGTGCAATGGCCTGCATGGTACTCTCCGGCATGGAATGTTTTTCATCTATTAATGTCCCGTCTATATCCAAAAAAATAATCATGTTATAAAAGAATGCCCGGCACATTCTGCCGGGCATTATCTCCTAATCGTTAATGTATTATGCCAATTTGCTCTTTGCAAGCTCTGCTAAGGTCTTGAAACCTTCTGCATCATTAACAGCCATCTCAGCCAGCATCTTTCTGTTCATTTCGATACCTGCTAACTTCAGACCATACATAAATTTGCTGTAAGATAAACCATTCAGTCTTGCTGCTGCGTTGATACGAGCAATCCACAGCTGTCTAAACTGACGTTTTCTCTCTTTTCTACCTGCATAGGAGCTGGTCAGAGCTCTCATTACGGACTGCTTTGCAATTCTGTACTGCTTGCTTCTAGCGCCTCTGTAACCCTTTGCAAGCTTTAATACTCTATTATGTTTCTTCTTGGCATTTAAGCCACCTTTAATTCTTGCCATCGTCTACTTCCTCCTAACCAAATTATAAATAAGGTAAAATCTTCTTCATATTCTTAACATTAGTTGCATCAGTCATTGCAGCTTTTCTAAGATTACGTTTTCTCTTAGTAGTCTTCTTGGTTAAGATATGGCTCTTGTAAGCTTTGCTTCTCTTTAATTTACCGGTTCCTGTTGCTTTAAAGCGCTTTGCTGCCGCTCTGCTTGTCTTCATTTTGGGCATAACGAAATCCTCCTAAATATTCATTAATCTATTCTAACTGTACGCACTAACGCTTCTCAGTTAAAAACATGGTCATGCTTCTACCCTCTACCTTGGGGGCCTTTTCTACTACAGCTACATCCTTCAGACTCTCTGCAAAATCATCCAGGATATGCTTACTGTTATTCATGTGTGCCATTTCACGTCCACGGAAACGTAAGGTTACCTTTACCTTGTCACCCTTGGTCAAAAACTTTCTTGCAGCATTTACCTTGGTATTCAGGTCATTGGTATCGATATTGGGAGAAAGACGAATCTCCTTAATCTCAATTACCTTCTGCTTTTTCTTAGCTTCCTTTTCACGACGCATCTGCTCGTACTTGTACTTACCATAATCTACAATCTTACAAACGGGAGGCTTTGCTGTAGGAGCTATCTTTACTAAATCCAGTTCCGCTTCTTCCGCAAGCTTTAACGCTTCTTTTGCAGACATAATTCCAAGCTGCTCGCCGTCTTCCCCAATCAAGCGTACTTCTTTGTCCTTGATCTGTTCGTTAATCATTAAATCGCTAATGGTCGTATACCTCCATAAAAAAAGTGGATAGCATAACTATCCACTAACGCTCTTTCAGCATACACCACGGAATCATCCCGTGGTAAAAAGAAATCTGAACACTTACTAACGCAATAGGTCGTAAGGTGAGAGTGGATACTCTGCTTGCTAAATATGATACCGTGTGTTCACACACTCAAGTATAATAACATATGTAAAATTCCATGTCAAGACTTTATTCAAATAATTACTCAGCCTGTATCGGTACTATACCTTCCTCAATCATATCCATCAGAACACTAATAATCTGGGGATCAAACTGGGACCCTGTACAACGTTTCAACTCTTCTATAATCGTTTCCATGGTCAACTTAGGCCGATAGCAACGGGTACTACTCATAGCATCAAAGGAATCTGCCACCCCGATAATACGTGCAAACAAGGGAATCTCCTCTCCTGCCAGGCCTTCTCCATAACCGGTGCCGTCATATCTCTCATGATGATACTTGGCGCCTTCCACAATACCTTCTACAGCAGAAAAATCCTTTAATATCTCGGCACCCATCATTACATGCTGTTGCACCGTTTCACGCTCCTCCGGGGTCAATTTACCACTTTTTTGGAGAATTGCGTCGGGTACTCCCACCTTACCAATATCATGAACACTACCAATCATATAGATATTTTTCTGTTCTTCTTCACTAAATCCCATTCTACGGGCAATTTCTCTGGCATACCATGCCACCCGCATAGAATGTCCCTTGGTATAAGGATCCTTTGCATCTATAATATTAGCAAAAGTCTCAAAACTTTGGTCGATAATACGCTGTGCTATGCGCTGACGCTCATACAACTCTTTGTTGCGGTAATGTACAAACAAAAGTGTTATATCCACTACAACCAAAATAAACAATAAAATCAATGCCGGCCAGAAAAAGATAATATCTGTAACAGAAATCGGATTACGGACTG
>JAFUKK010000183.1 GCA_017473665.1 Lachnospiraceae bacterium | reverse complement strand
GCATAGGTGGACTGACCGATACTGTATGCATATCTGGTGGTACCGGAATCATATCCTGCAAGGGCACCATAGGCAGTGGTAGGATTGGTAACACCACCCTCTCCGGGAGGATATACTACCACATTTACTAAGCTGTATACATGCTCCATAATACCCGGTGCGGTCTGATAACCGGCGATACCGGCCACACGCAGGTCCCCGCTTCTGGGGGTACCTACATCCGCACGTACATCCGCACCATAGGCATAACCATTACGGATAATACCGTAATTACGGCCGGTAATCATACCACAGTCGTAATTGCCTGCGAAAGGCAATAATCCATCCTGAGGGTTATTATGCGCTACAAAGTTTTCAATGATACCGGAAGAGGCATTGATACCTGCCACCAGACCAAAATACTGGTTGCCCACATCAGAGCCGCCCCGATAATCAATATACACATCATGAATATGACCGAAATTGAAATAGCAAACAACGCCCGTCCAAGTCATATGGGAAGTGGAGTCCATGGTAATCTCCAGATTCAGATTAAACAGCTCTCCGTTAGTACCCAAATTGGTAAATAAGGCAGCACCGCTATTGGTCCTGTTCATCCGAAGCGGGAAGCCCTGGAAATCAATCTGACCGTTAAAGATATCAAAAATCTTTTTGGGTACTAAGGGTTCTCCCTGGTCCTGGGTACCGGAATTGTCAGGGTCATTGAAATCCAACACTCCCGTTACACAATATCTCTTACTATCGCCACCGGAGATATCCTTGATTGCCATTAATTCATTGGCATTGGCAATACCAATGATTTCATCCTCGGTGGTAAAGCTCAAGGTATCCAAAATCAGCTTATTACCTGCAATTACCACATACAGGGTAAACTCATAGGTATGGCTTCCTGCATCCACCTTGAAGGTCTGCTGCTTTGACAGGGTGGACCATTCATCACCGGTACCATAAGCATAGTCCAATACTTCAGTGGCAGCATTGTCATACTGGGCAGTAATATCCACACCATCTCTGGTTACGGATAAATAATAGGGCAATTGACCGTCCATAACCTTATCCGGATCTGCAATACGCACCTTAATATCCGCCAGATATTCTCCCTGGCGGGCTCCGGCCGTAAGCTGCTGTAATTTCACATCACCGGAAAGATCCAAGGAATCCTCTATATAATGAGTATATATAATCTTATTACTTTCAAAAGTGGTATTGGTATAGCCTTCATTGTATTCCTGGGCCAGGAAATTCATAAAGAACTTCTTATCCGAATCCAGTCCCGTAATCTCCTGATGTACCAGCCCTTCCGTATTCTTGTTGATACGGATAGCGGTAATAAAATTACGGCTGTAATCGTAGACATTGACTACCACTGCATGTCCAGAATTACCGGTGATAGCATCATCCGGGTCGTTCACACGGGCATCAAAACGCAGGGTACCTGCTGCCAGCACCACATTCTCCACCTGCACGGTAGCAGGCTTACGCAAAGTCTTGAACCCAGTCTGATTCAGCACTGCATCCATCTCATAATGCTTGCCATTGTATAAAATACCCACAACAGGCTGAATCTCATAATCGGTCATACTCATTAAGGGACCGCCCTTGGTGCCGTCAAAATAGCTGCCGTTCATACGGACAGAACCATAAATAGGGTTATCTGAACTGTCTTTGGTACGACCAGCAAAATAGTCAAAGGATGCACTGTCCAAAAGCATGCTGGCATGAGTGCCCGGTTCTGCTCCGTTGGTAGCGCAAATATCAAATTGTACGCTATCCATCAGTGCCACCAGTCTATCGCTGGACTTATCCGCATTCAAGGTATATATAATATCAGCTCTGTCACATTTGACTTCCATTATGTCTGTCTTAATATAGATCTTACCCAGACTGGCCAGACTGGCACTTCGGAAACTGGTCTCCCCGATTTGTCCAAAACGCTGAATACCTGCCTGATTATTCAAATCAAAATCGCAATACAGGTATGCATAGTACTTGGTATCCAAATCCAGGCAATCTGCTGTTACAGACATATCGATCCGGATCTCATCCCCATCCTTATATTCACAGGGATTATCCTTGAAACGATACAAATAATGAACTCTGCCTTCCTCTCTGCCGCTGGCTTCATCTGCCATAATACGGGAGCCATTTTCTATGTAAGCCTGACAATCCTCCCACAATAAAGGATTGGCTGATGTGGACTCCTCAGGGGTAATCACCAGATAGAAATCATAATTCTGTGAATTTGCCGCAGGCACTGCCGCGTCGGTGTCATCTGTCACAGTTGTACGCAGTACCACCTCTCCCACCTTATTGGTTTCCAGTTTCAGATTTCCTTGGGGACGAGCCTTACAGGTCTCAAAATCGCCCTCGTTATTCACCACTTCTATGGTATTACCGAAGAAATCTTCCATGATAATCCGATAGGAATAGCTACTGTTAGAGTTCAAATCATAATTGGACTGTAAAGTAATCAGTGTCCCATTCTTGAAATCATTGATGGTCTGTCCATCAATCCGGGTCACCGAGGAGAATAAAGGATTATTGCCTCCACGGATTTCCAGTGTAATACCACCTGTACGGCCGATACCATAGAGCGCCTCTGCATCAGAAGTTGCATCAAAAGTAACATTGCAAATCCGCAGATGGTTATCATAATATATAGGAACACTACAGTAATCAATCATACCTTCCGTACCGGTCTTAAGCACCACAGGTCCGATTTGGTCCACACTACCCGTAGTCACATAAGGGTTCTCCAGGGGAAGGGATTCTACTACCACTTCATTATGCTCGTCAAAGTATGTAAAATAAGCATTGATACGATAGGTAGTATCCGGCTTAATCATGCCGCTGCCTGCTTCCACAGTCTTAGAAGTGCCGGTATATCCTCTGTATACCAGACGTTCTTTGTCACCAGACAACTGTTCATAAAATTCTAATTGTACCTTGCGAAGCTGACTTAAACGGTTGGCCGGATCATTTACCTCTACTTCTACACCAATACGGTATACACCGGTATGTATACTTCCAAGGGAAACTGTGGGTTTCACATAATCGGGTACCGTAACTTCAGGAACTCTGGGGGGTCTGTCCGGTCTCATATGATCGGGACGCACACCCATAGTACCCCCTGAAGGTCTGTTTCCACTGGGTCTGGACGGTGTACCGCCGGCACTTGGCTTATTGGGTCTCTTGGGAGGTTTTACCTTCTCCGCATCCTCATCGCCATCTAAAGTATCTCCCGCATTCATATCCTCATCGCCCGATACTCCATCTTCTTCCGTACCTACTGCATCACCGGTGATAAGTTCTTCATTATCACCTATGCCGCTCTCATCAATTTCCAGATCGGTATCGTCACGGTTAAAATCATTGTTATTCTGGGCTCTCTCGGGAATCACGCCCAAATCCACCAACAGACGATAATAGGTCTTTTTATTGCCGTCAATGGTTACATAATAATCATCCTCCATGGAGCGGCAAATCTGGTAGGTAGCCACACCATTGTCGATTTCACAGTATGTAAAATAATTTCTATCAAAATAAATAAAGCTGCCTGCTGCGACGGTACGGGTTGCACCTCGGTCCATATAGGAAATCTCTTCAAAATTCATGAACATACCGTTGGGAAGCTCATAAAAGAGATATTCCGTGGCGTCAGCCCGGCTACCATCCGGATTGTAGGAAATACCTTCAATAATCCGCAAGCCTTCATAGGTCTTTATCTTTTCATACTCACAGTCAAATAAGGCGCCTTCATCTGTCATCAGATAAATTCCGGCACCTCCGTTTATAATAAACGGAAATGACATATCGATTTCCGTCTTCTTTTTTTCTCCAAAGTAATAGGAATTACCCCTTTTGAACAGTGTACTCAAAGAATCATACGCATACAAAGCGACACTATCAATCTCCGCCACCTCATCCTTGTCAGTCAGCAGCATGTCCTGGATAGTGTCCTCTTCTACAGCAAATCCATTGCTTTCCATTGTCGCATAAGTGGTAAATCTGGTCTGCAGCAGCAACAATATTACTATCACTGCAGCACCAATTCCAAACCATAGCTTTTTCATAACTTATTTCCCCATTTTTATCGCGTTCACCTTGTCCACTGCAGAATACAGTAAGGCTTCCCCGTCTTTGGTATAAATCGTATCCTTGCCCAAATCCAGACTGTAACCGCGTTTAAAGGATGCTGTTACATCTACCTGGTCCAATCCCACCAAATGATATTCGCCATCGGCAGTGTTATAAAACTCCACATACTGCTGGTATCCCACTATGGCATAAGAAAGGGGGGCTAAGACTATCTTATTGTTTGCAAACTCCAAAGTAACCTCTTCCAGGAAAATATAGGTATCTTCCCCATTGAACAGAAAACCACCATATATCTCCGTAAAGCGGTTTTCCAAGGTCAAAGTACATAATCCACCTTTTTCCGAAACGGTAGTAAAACAGTTCACCCGTTCCGGTACCGAACTTTCGTAAGGTCGCATCAACAACATATTTTCAGTAAGAGTTAATTTATTTTCTTCTTTGTATAGAATAGGATTTCCGTGGGTCTCGTTCTCCCCCGCACCATCATCAATCTTTAAGATACCATCCTCACTACGGTAGGTAGTGTCCTCCGAGTACTCCAGCAGTACTCCTGCCACATACTGAAAAGTAGCCTCTTTGGGTTGGAAGGAACGAAGTCTGTCTGCATAGGAAATCAGCAAAAGAACAAGGAGGCATAAAATGACGCCCACCAGTCCCACCAGAATCATTTGTAAGGCCGTTATTTGTTTCTTACGTCTTCTCATGCTTCACTCTCCGTTTTCATTCTGGTATTAACAATTGACGCAATACATCCCATCACATCATAGGCTGCATACAAAATCAAAAAGACTCCCATCAGCACCAGTGCAATGGCTATCTTCACATCAAAGAGCACCTCACGTAAATAAGATGTGAGGAAATTAGAAACATACAATACACCCATAATAATCAGACCATTGAAGAGACTGATAAACATCTCCTTCAGATTCAGGCGCAATAGATTGTATAACACTACCAATACACCAAAAAAGCAGATGTGTACCAACTCTATCTTTCCCTTCAAAAAAAGTAGGGAAATGGTCAGAAACAATTTTAACACACAGGTAGCCAGAGCGACGGAGTCTCTCATGGGTGCCTCGTAGAAAAAGCCCATTATTCTGATGTTTTTGCTGTTCCAACTGAAACTCCGGCACCATAACAAAATCCCTATGGTCAGTACTACCGTACCTATTGCAGTAGTAATCATCACCGGTTTCAGTAATAGCAGCTGTTCAATTACTCCGTCCATCCTGCTCCTCCATCATACTTCCTTTATTCCTGATAGGACTCTATCAGGAGACGGAACTGGTTTTTCTTATGCATATAGAATCCGTGAATTCCCTGGTACGGGATAATCTCGTTTTCAAGCACCAGCTCCACTTTACCTGTAACCTCACCGATTACAGGCATAAAATCCTCCATAATCAGCATATTGTGATCCTTACTGATTACACGGACCATGCGGATATCATCTACAGACTTTAATCCGTTATATCTGTCTACAATTTCTGCACTAATTTTGTATTTTTTCCTAATATAGCTATTTTCTGCCATTGTACTTACCTATGAATAAGAAATAACTTTCGTCCACATCATCATATACACCCCGAAGGATATTCTCCACATCATCCAGGATGTCATCAATTTCCACATACTCACCCTTGATACCTGTGTAATTCTCCGCTACAAACATGGGCTGAGTAAAGTAATTACGCAGCTTTCTGGTACGGTAGAAAATATTGGTATCAGATACGGATAATTCTTCAATACCCAGTACTGCAATAATCTCCTCCAATTCTCTGTAACGGGAATAATAACGGAGGGTCTCTTCTACCAATCTGTAGTGGCGTTCACCCACCTTCTCAATATCAATCAATTTACTGAAAGTATTGAATACATCTACTGCAGGGTACAGACCCTTCTCTGCCACCTTTCTGTCCAGTACAATCTGTCCGTCCAAATGTGTGGTAATGGTCTGCACCGCCTGGTCTGTTACATCATCCGCAGGAATATAAATAGCCTGGAAGGAAGTGATGGAACCATTCTCGGTAGAGTTGATACGCTCTTCCACATTACTGATGGCAGACTCGATATTGGCAGGATATCCGTTCTCAATAGGGATACGGGAAAGCTCTGCATTAATCTCACTCATGGCCTGTACATGACGATAAATATTGTCCACAAACAAAAGAACGTCCTGATGCTTCTCATCTCTCAAATACTCAGCCAGTGTCAGACCGGAGAAGATTGCCTTGGAACGGGCAGCGGAATTCTCACCCATCTGTCCGAAAACGATGGACATCTTATCCAGTAACTCTGCTTCTGACATTTCGTCATAAAGTTCCTTACCCTCACGGGAACGCTCACCAATACCTACGAATACGGAGTTAGAATTCATACCGGAATATACATTATGTATCAACTCCTTAATCAGCACGGTCTTACCTACACCTGCACCACCCAGAAGACCCATTTTGAAGCCCTTCTGCATAGGGGCAAAGAAATCCAGCACCTTAATACCGGTCCACAAAACACCACCGTTTAAATTGATTTCTTCCAAGCTAACGTTACGAGCATATACGTTTCTACGATGCTCCTGTTCAATCTCCTTACCATCGATGAGATTGCCGTAGGAATCAAATACCTTGCCTAAGATTTCATCACTATACTCAATTTCCAGACCTCTGGTTGCTTTATACACTTCCAGTCCCTTTTTTAAGCCTACCACGCTCTGGAAAGGGATCGCTGATACTACTTTACCCTCTTCTTCGGCTACTTCGAATTCGATCTTCTTGCCTTTGCTGTAGGTATATAAAATATCATGGATTTTGATTTTTTCTTCATAAATTAAAACCGATACATTCAGCTCGGATACGGCTATAATCCGTCCTACTACTACTTCTTCCATGAAAGCTCCTCCTAATATTCTCTATTCTTGGTAAAGTTGTCCAGTACCTTAGCAAATTCCTTGGCCTTTACATCTTTACGATCCTGAATCTTCTGCTCTACCTCGCGTTCATCAATACGGCGCAAGGACTCAGTGGTTACATTCTGTCTGGAAATGTTCTCTGCAGCAAAGCTGGCCGCCGCTGCAATCTCCATGGAATACTGTACATACAATACCATCAGATTGATTAACAGATTGTCAATATCACCTTCAATAGTGAAATCATCCCTATAAGCACCGGACTCGCTTTGGCGGGTCTTCTCCAAGGGGAAAATCTGCTTATTCACAATCTGAACAGTGGTAGAATTAAAATAATGGTTATAAATCAGATTAATTCTGGAATATTTCATTTGACGGATACCTTCCGCCAACAGTTCCATTACCCGACTGTTATCCTTGTCGTATTCTTCTCTGCTTTGGTATAAAAGAACTTTATCCTTTCCATTACCACGGATTTTGCGCCCGATGACGATTTTTTGATCTCCCTCGCCGCATTCTTCCTTATAACGGTTTACCAAAGAGTTTAAATTGTTACAGAAACCCATATCACTGCCGATGTAAATATTCAGGGCCGGTCTATCTTCCTTTACCCGCAGAGTCTGGTAATCTAATATAATATTGCGGTTATTTACAATATTATCTATCATTTCTACCAGTGTCTGTTCCATGGCTGTGTACTTCACGGATTGCTTTCTGGAACGGTCCACACGAAGAAGGGAATGGAAATTCATTACCTTAACTACGTTTTTTATACTCATAATTCGTTACCTACAACCTCCATAAAGTCCCTCTTAATCTCATCCGGTGTTCTGGGGGAGAATTTGTACTGCAGCAATCTCTCCTGCAGTTCTTCACCTTCCTTGAGACTCTGCTGCATCTCAGGACTCATTTCGTCCACATTCGCCAGCTGATATACCTCTTTGGTTTCCAGATAGCTTAAGAATTTACGTCTGACCGTAGCACCCAGCTTCTTCATATCTGCAGTCTGTACCGCACCACCCAGACGGGAAACGCTGAGTCCGTAGTTAATAGCAGGCTTCAGACCCTTTTCAAAGTTCTTTCTGGAAAGTACCAGCTGTCCATCAGTAATGGAGATAATATTGGTAGAAATATAGTCCGTAATATCTCCGCCTCTGGTCTCTACGATAGGCAGAATGGTAATGGAACCGCCATCCTTGTGCTGGCATCCCTTCTCCAATAATCTGGAGTGTGTATAGAAAATATCAGGGGGATACGCATCTCT
>JAFUKK010000182.1 GCA_017473665.1 Lachnospiraceae bacterium | reverse complement strand
TATTTATTGACGATGTCTTTTATACGATGTACATTGCCTACGCCTGCACTATGCCCCACAAAGACAGCCTCTACCTTGGCAAACAATGTTCTGTGGTAAATATACTTCCAACGTGCATGACAAGTGGAGTGTCCATACCGCCCACTTAGCAAACGCTTGGATGATAAGGCCAGCCCAGCATGGAATACAACTGGCTATGCCAGTTGCTTGGGGCTGAGCACAAGGGGGACATGGAGGTCCCCTTTGGTGCGTGCCTGTTCCTTGTGCTCACCTTCCCGCGTTTGCTTAGTGGGCTGATGGCACGAAACGTATGCACGTGGAAGTATATTTACCTCGAACATTGTGCAAAGTTACCTATACTGTCTTTGTGGGGCCTACAGCAGGCGGGCAATGTTCATTCGTTAAAAGACACCGTCCCTAACCGAAGGGGCGGTTTTGAAAATCCAGCCAAGGGGCAGCCCAGACGCCTGCAGGAGGGAGGTGCGGCCGGTGGCGGGGCGGAGCAGGCAGGGCCGGGTGCAAGGAGGGGCTGGGGCGGAGCAGGGGGAGCGGTAGATGTGGCAGGCAGGAGCCGTTGACAGGGGAAGATGGAAAAAGGGGACCTGATGGTAAAAACACAAGGAGCTACCGGGGGCCATGGCCTCCGGCAGCTCCTTGTATATTATTCTACGGTTACGGATTTTGCCAAATTCCTGGGTTTATCCACATCGCAGCCTCTGCCTACCGCAATGTAATAGGCAAAAAGCTGTAAGGGAATAATAGCCAGGGAATTGGTAAAATATTTATTGGTCTCAGGAATGTAAAGGACATAATCTGCAGCCTTTTCGATGGGCTTGTTGCCCTCGTTGGTCACTGCCATGACAAAAGCACCTCTGGCCTTTACTTCCACAATATTGCTAATGGTCTTTTGAAACAATGCCTGCTGGGTAGACACCGCCACCACCAAAGTGCCATCCTCTATCAGCGAAATAGTACCATGCTTTAGTTCACCTGCCGCATAGGACTCCGAATGTACGTAGGAAATCTCCTTCAGTTTCAGGGAGCCTTCCAGGGAAATGGCCCAATCAATGCCTCTTCCGATGAAAAATACATCCTTTGCTCCCAGATATCGGTTCGCAAATTTCTGGATTTTACTTTTCTGGCCCAGCAACAGCTCTATCTGATCCGGCAATGCACGCAAATCCATCAGCAGCTCGTCAAATTCCGCCCCGGATACAGTTCCGCGAAGCTTTGCCAGCTTCATGGAAAGCAGGTATAGTGCAACCAATTGCGCACTATAGGCTTTGGTAGTAGCTACCGCAATCTCCGGTCCGGCCCAAGTATACAGACATGCATCTGCCTCCCGGGCAATGGAGCTGCCCACCACATTCACGATCCCCAGCACCTTAAAGCCTTTCTTTTGAGAATCCCGTAGTGCCGCCAGCGTATCAGCCGTTTCACCGGACTGACTGATTACAATAACCAGGTCCCCTTCTCCCAGAATAGGATCACTGTAGCGGAACTCACTGGCCACATTTACCTCCACCGGAATCCGGGCCATCCCTTCAATAACATATTTACCGGTAACCCCTGCATGATAAGCCGAACCGCAAGCCACAATATGAATACGTTTAATGGCTAACAGCTCCTCATCGGACATCTTTAGTTCTTCTATCACAATATCCCCGTTTTTGATACGGGGAGAAATGGTATCCGTTACAGTACGGGGCTGCTCATACATCTCCTTTAACATAAAGTGATCATAGCCGCCCTTTTCTGCCGCATCCGCATCCCAGTCAATCAGCACGGATTCTTTGGTAAGAAACTCCTGATCCAGAGAATAAAACTGCAAATCATCTGCCTTCAGCACAGCAATTTCCTGATTATCCAGATAATATACCGTCCTGGTATACTTCAATATGGCAGGTACATCAGAGGCGATGAAACAGCCGCCCTCATTACGTCCCACAATCAACGGGCTGTCCTTACGGGCCGCATAAATCACACCGGGCCGGTCTGCAAACATAATACCCAATGCATAGGAACCTTCCACCCGATGAAGCACCTTTGCAATGGCTTCCATGGGATCCCCTTTATAATAATAATCCAGTAGCTGCACCAATACCTCCGTATCGGTCTCGGACAAAAACTCGTACCCTCGTGCTACCAGCTTATTCTTTAGAGGAATATAGTTCTCGATGATACCGTTATGTACCACTGCAATGGAACCGACGGTATTACAATGAGGATGCGCGTTGGTATCACTGGGTGCCCCATGGGTGGCCCATCTGGTATGACCAATACCACTTTGTCCCGGCATGGTCTCACCGCCCCGGGTCAGATTTTCCAAAACACTTAGGCGTCCCTCAGCCTTGGTCACATGAATCTGCTCTCCATTAAATATAGCCATTCCCGCAGAATCATAACCACGATATTCCAACTTTGCCAAACCATCCAAAATAATGGGAGCAGCCTGCTGCTCCCCAATATATCCTACGATACCGCACATAACAACTTCCTTCCCCTTGTCAGTCTATTATTTTTTATTCCAATATTCCCGATTCATGGTGATTTTTAAAACCAGCGGCATGGGCAGTAAAGCGTAATGCTTTCCCAATAAATATCCCGCATACTTGAACGCACATTGCATGTAAAAATGCAATAATTTCCCCCACGCCCTTTGCTCCCTCAATTGCTGACCGGCCACCTGTACCAGACGCTTACCCTCGGATTCGGACTTTACATCCTTAAATACCCGGGGACAATCCGCTTGGGAAACACCCAGGTCAAAATTTCTCCTAAGCTGCTGCATACAAGTATAATTATGAGCATGAACCACCGTAGCCTCTGCCACATAGGCAATGGAATAGCCGGCCCTTACTGCTCCTGCTGCATATATCATATCCTCATTAAAAATGGTATGCCTGATAAAGCCACCCAATTCCTCATAAATCTCCCTACGGTAAGCAGCACACACATTGGAGCAAAAATAGGTCTTAATGCCCAAGCGCTCTAAATCAACCATCCCCTTGGTCATGGACTCGGGAGGATAATTAAAACTTCTGGACACCCGTTCCAATGCATCACTGTGTTCTCCCGGCAGCTGACGGGCATAAGAAACAGCAATCTGACCAGACAAAGGGCTGGTCAGATTCTCTATCAAATATTCATCTGTGGGCATGGCATCCTGGGTCATCATTACAAAAACATCCGCATCGGACTTCTGTACACCCATATGCCTGGTCCTTCCATGATCAAATTCCTTTTTGGACAAATGAAAAACCTGTACATTTTTATATCTGTTCCAGAAATCAGTCCCATATATCAATGGCTCAAAATTGCTCTCTTCCGTATTCATAAGAATAATCCGATTCACCGACTTGGTCTGTTTCTCCAGCATATCCAACAAACGGAACAGTTCCTTCCCCGGTTTGTATATGGGGATGATTACATCTATGGTCATTCTGCTCACATTCCTAACTAATTACCAGAATTAATATAGGGGTCAGTTTCTTCCTTAATCTTCTGGCTTTATTCACGTACACTCTCTGTTACGGTGTATTCCTGGTCTTCAAAGAAGAACTCGTGTAACCACACTACATTGGATACCAAGTCCAAAGGAATAACACTGCTACCCTTAGCACCGATAGTCTTAGCTGTTCTCATATCTTCCTGAGGGAAACCATCCTCTGCCACAATACGGTAGTTCATAATATTACCCAGCAGCTCAGTAAAGTCTTCCGTCTTGATATTGGTATACACGTCATCAATTGCCACATTAAATACCTTCATCAGGGTATCCAAATCAGCCTTCTTTGCCTGCTCCTCAATAGCCATCAGCACCTCACGCTGACGAGCGGCACGCTTAAAATCGCTACCTGCGGTATAACGGATACGACAGTACGCAGTAGCCTGAATACCATCCAGCAACTGGTAACCGGTTTCCTTGACCTTCACATAATCCTTATCCAATACCTTTGCAATGGCCAGCTGGTAATTGTTAATATGTTTCAGCTCAGCCGCATCCACATCAATATATACACCGCCCAGACCATCAATTACTTCCGCCAGGCCCTTGTAACCTACGGTAATAAACTCCTTAATATCCATATCCAGATTCATATTCAACATACGGATTGCCTGCTCTGCACCGCCATAGGAATATGCCGCATTACACTTACGATAACTGTCATTGCCCAGATTCAGGAAAGTATCACGATATACGCTG